>CANRDM010000025.1 GCA_947629365.1 uncultured Bacilli bacterium | reverse complement strand
AATAAAAAGATAATAAACATTTATAAGGAAATGTAATTATCTTTATTTACTAAAATAAACTTAGTTGAGCTGATTCAGGCATATTGTTAAAAACTCCTAAACTTCTTAGTTTATCCATTGTTGAGGCGTTAACTTTGCCTCTTTCTTGAAAGTCTTCAACACAGAAAAATTCTTTTTTATTTCGCTCTTCAATTATTTGGTTAGCAACTGCTCCACCTAAACCTTCTAAAGCACTAAAAGGAGAAATTAAAGTTACCCCATCATCCGCAATAACATAATTTTTAGCTTCACTTTTCTTAATATCAATGTTACCAAATTTAAAACCTCTAGCAGTTGCTTCTAAAGCCAATTTTAAAGTTTCTAATAATTCAGTTTCCCGGCTGGTTGCTTCGTAACCTTTACCAATAATTTCATTTATTCTTGCTTTAATTGCATCGTATCCTTTAATCATTGTTTCAACTTCAAAGATATCAAAACGAGTAGAAAAATAAGAGGCATAATACTCAGCTGGATAATGAACTTTGAAATAAGCAATTCGAAAAGCGCTCATAACATATGCCGCGGCGTGGGCTTTAGGGAACATATATTTTATTTTTTCACAAGATTCAATATACCAATCCGGTATACCGGCATTTTTCATTGTTTCTTTATGAGCGGCCCAACCTTCTGGTTCTCTACTTGCTTTGCCTTTTCTAACAAATTCCATTATTTTAAATGCTTTAATTGGTTCCATTCCACATTGAATAAGGAAAACCATAATGTCATCACGACACCCAATAACTTCTTTAAAAGGAACAACTCCTTTTCTAATTAATTCTTGGGCATTACCAAGCCAAACATCCGTACCGTGTGAAAGACCTGATATTTTAATAAGCTCGCCAAAGGTTGTTGGCTTGGTATCTTTAAGCATTCCAATCGTAAATGGCGTTCCAAATTCCGGAACACCTAAAGTTCCCGTATCATTCATAATTTGTTCTTTTGTTACCCCAAGGGGTTCAGGTGATAAAAAGAGCCCCATTGTAGCTTTATCATCAAAAGGAACCGTTTTAACATCTATCCCTGTTAAATCTTGAAGCATTCTAAGTTGAGTCGGATCGGTATGACCTAAGATATCTAGTTTTAAAACGTCTTGATCAATGGCGTGGTAATCAAAATGGGTTGTTCGCCAAGATGCATCGGTATTTTCAGCTGGATATTGATAAGGGGTAAAATCATAAACATCCATATAACCCGGGATAACAACAATACCACCTGGATGTTGACCGGTTGTTCTTTTAACCCCAACACAACCTGAGGCTAATCTTTCAATCTCAATATTACGCATAATAATATTTTTTTCTTCACAATAACCTTTAACAAAACCATAAGCTGTTTTCTCAGCCACCGTTCCAATTGTTCCAGCTCGATATACATTATCTTCCCCAAATAATACTTTCGTATATTCGTGCGCCGCCGCTTGATTTAAATCGGAAAAGTTAAGATCGATATCTGGTACTTTATCAGCATTAAAACCAAGGAAAGTAGCAAAGGGCATATCTTCCCCATCTTTAATCATTTTTTCACCACATTTAGGACAATTTTTATCAGGAAGATCAAAACCAATTCCATATTTTATAGCTAAATCTTCACCATTTTCATCTTTAAAAATAGAATGTTTACATTTTGGACAACGATAATGACTAGGAAGAGGATTAACCTCCGTTATCCCCATCATTGTTGCAACAAATGAAGAACCAACTGATCCACGGGATCCCACTAAAAAACCATCATCATTACTCTTCTTAACTAACTTTTGAGCAATTAAATAAATAACGTCAAAGCCACCACCAATAATACCTTTTAATTCTTGTTCTATGCGGTCTTTTATATTATCAGGAAGAGGATCTCCATACCAATCTTTAGCTTTACTATAAACCATTTCTTCAACTATTTCTTTAGAGTTATCAATTTTAGGTGAAAAAGGTACACCCCCGGTTTCAATAATAACCTCGACTATTTCACAACGATCAGCAATAATATTAGGGTTAGTTACAACTATTTCTTTAGCTTTTTCACTACCTAGAAAGGAAAAAGCATCAAGCATTTCCTTGGTAGTATAAAAATGCATATCCGGAGGAGTTATTCCTCTTCTATTTAAAGGATGAAGTTTACCATTGAATTTTTGATTAATAATAATATCCCGATATATTTTATCTTCTCTTAATAAATGATGAGCATCACTAGTAGCACATACTAACACTCCCGCTTCTTCAGCTACTTTAACAATTCTTTTAATTTGGGTATAAATATCACCCATATTTTTAATACTACTTGATTCTAAATCGCATAGAAAAGAATAAGTCTCTGGCGGTTGAACTTCGATATAATCATAAAATTGCATCATTTTAGCTAGTTCTTCATCTTCTTTAGTAAATGCTGATTCAAAGATTTCTCCATTAACACAACCACTGCCAAAAAGTAAGCCTTCCCGATGACTAACTAACTCTTCTCTTGGTAATTTAGGTTGATCCCCTTTATATAAATATTTAGTATTAGCAAAACTAACTAATTTAAATAAGTTTTTTAATCCCACTTTATTTTGCACTAAAATTGACATATGAAAGGGGCGTAAAAACTTAAGAAGTTCATTTTTATCAATAGAGTTAGCTAATTTTACTGTTGTTTCAATATTTCGATTACTTAAAACTTTACACATTTTATAAAAACCAATCGCGGTACCTTCGCTATCATAATCAGCCCGATGGTGAGCTGATTCATCCCAAGGAACATCTAATTGCCTTACCAAGGTTGATAATTTATGATTCTTCCATTCTGGATACAAAGTTCTTGCCATACTCATTGTATCAACAACTGTATTTTTAAATTCCCCTAAATTATACTTACTTAAGGCGGCACTGATAAAACCAATATCAAATTTAGCATTATGAGCTACTAAAGGAGCATCACCAATAAATTCTAAAAATCTTTTTGTAACATTTTCTTCGCTATCTTTTCCTTGTAACATTTCATCAGTAATATTAGTAAGTTCAACAATTTTCTCTGGTAATTTTCTTTTTGGATCAATTAATTCATCAAAACGACTAGTTACCACTCCATTTTTAATTTTGACGGCCCCAATTTCAATAATTTGATCTTTAAAAGGCGTAAATCCCGTTGTTTCCGTATCAAAAACCACAAACTCCGTATTAAGTAAATCATAATCTTTTAAATTAAATATTAAATCATTTTCATTATTTACGATACTCATTTCGGCCCCATAAATAACTTTAAATTTATCTTCTTCTTTTTGAATTCCTTTATTAATATCACAAACTGTATGATATAAATCAGGATAACTTTGTAAGCAATCGTGATCGGTAACAGCAACAGCTCTGTGTCCAAGACCATAAGCAAATTTAACTAAAGCTTTAGCGTCAATTACCCCATCCATTGCACTCATCATTGTATGGGTATGTAACTCTACTCTTTTTTCTTCTTCATCATCGGTAGTTAAAACATCTTTACTTTTAATAGCTTCAATTGATAACCCATTTAAAAGCATTTGTTTAGAATAATTATCCATTTCTACATTCCCAACAATTCGATACCATTTATTAAGTTTTACCCCTTTAACTATTTGGTCATATTCTTCTTTTTTAAATCTCACAAACTTAACTGGATAACTATCAGTTTTATCACTAACTTTTAAATTAGTAATATAGGCTGTTCCCTTTTGACCTTTTCTTTCACTATTATCAATACCAAAAACATAGGCTTCAATAATTACCCCTTTTTGTTCACCTAAAATATTTTTTATGGCCGTTACATTACCATCTTTATGGAATCCAAATATAACCGGGCTTTCTTCTTTAACTTCTTGTTTTACTTCTTTTCGTAATTCTAAATCTTCTTTTAATTCGGCTTTTTTTTCTTCACTTACTTTAATATCAATATCACTCACTAAAATACCATAATTACTTAAACTTATTTTAATATCATTAATAATATTGTTAAATAAAGCTACTTCATTATCTGATGCTACTTCCACATAAATAACTTTATCTATAACTTCTTTAAAACATTTTTCTAAACACATAAGTGAAGGATGTTCAAAGATGATATCATTTAAAATCCGATTAAAATAAATACCTATATCATCATCACTTATCTTATCATAACTTAATACAATAAAACATTTATCAAGACCATTGATGCCTTTTTTGGCCTTTAAAAATAATTCATTAACTAATTCATAATTTAAAACATTTGCACATTTTAGATAAACTGTATATAGTTTAGTTTCTTTATTAAAAATTACTTTTAATATTTCTGAATTAGCAAAATTATCATCATATTTAAAATCAATACTATTTAAAAATCTTTTTACTTCTTCCATACCTTTACTCCTTTTCGATTTTGTTAACTACAATATTGTACTTAGCAAATCTTTTACTAACCATTCCCCAAACTTTGATAATATCATTTTTATTTAAATCTTTTAGCAAATAAAAATTTTTAGGAAATATTGTTAAATCGCCTTCACCGGTTTCATCACTAGCTAAAATAAATGCCATATCTTCATTTTTTTTCGTTTTTATTCTTTTTATATCTTCTATCATAACATAAAGATAAACATTCTTAAAAGCCTTTTCTGATATTTTATTTAATTTCGTAACATTAGAAGAAATTTCTTTACTAGCGGGATGATTACTGATATAAAAACCATAACTATTTATTTCATTAACTCTTTTTTCAGCAGTATCATAATCTGTTAGTTTATTAATATTGGGTATCAAAGCATATTCTCCTAAATCATTATATAAATTACCATAATTAATAAATTCATCTAAATTAACTATTAATGTTTTACTATTAAATTCAAAATCATTTAAACATCCAGCATTAATTAACATTATATATTCATTTTTATTAATAAAATTAGTAGTTCTTTTGAAAAAGTCATAAACATCTAAATATATGCCATTTTTATTTCTTTCTTCCATAAGATTATTTATTAATTCGCTTTTAATATTCTTAATTAATTTAAATGGTAAATATAAATTATTATCTTTTAAAGTAAAGAATTCATTTGATAAATTAATATTAACAGGATTTATTTTAATATTATTTTGTTTTAAATAAGCTAAATATTTTTTTACTTTTTCTGCGCTTCCTATAACACTATCTAATTGTTCAAAGATAAATAGAGCTTTATAGTGAACTTTTAAATAAGCCATCTGATAAGAAATAATGGCATAAGAGACTGAATGAGCTTTATTAAAACCATAAGATGCAAATTTTAAAATATGATCAAAAATAGTATTAACTAAATTTTCATCATACCCATTTTTTAAACTTCTTTTAATAAACTCATCTTTTTGTTTTAAAATAATATCCATTTTCTTCTTAGCCATTGCTCTTCTAATGTTATCTGCTTCAGCATAAGTAAATGATGCCATTTTAACTAAGATACTAATGACTTGTTCTTGGTAGACTATTACCCCATAAGTTTCTTCTAAAATCGATTTTAAATCTTGATGATAATAAGTAATATTTTCTTTTTTATTTTTTCTTTTAATATATGTTTCTAACTCAGCACTAGGGCCGGGACGAACAAGGGCAATGGATGCCACTAATTCATTAAAATTTTGAGGGCGATATTTAATAAGCATACTTTTAAATGCCGATGTTTCAAATTGAAAAATCCCATCCGTATCGGCATCACAAAACATTTTATAAACCATTTTATCATCTAATGGAATTTTATTTATATCAAAGTTAGGAATTTTATTAATAATACTACTAATAACACTTAGATTTTTTAAAGCCAAAAAATCCATTTTTAATAAGCCTAAATCTTCTAAATATTCCATTGTTACACCCGTTAAATATATATCATTATTTTTATACATAGGTATTATTTCATCTAAAGGACGATCCCCAATAACAATACCAGCAGCGTGCGTACTTATATTTCGCTTTAAGTTTTCTAATTTTAAAGATATTTGATATAATTCTTGTAAATCTTTGTAATTATTTAAATATTCTTTAACATATTTATTATTTAAATTATCTTTTAGTGATAAATCTTTATTAACTGTTTTTAAAAACTTATTTAATAATTTTTCATCTATTTTTAAAATCTTGCCTATTTCTCTTAAAACTAAACGCGTTTTTAAAGTAGCAAAAGTTATGCCACCCGAAACATTTAATTTACCATATTTATCTTTAACATAATCAATAACTTGATCTCTTTTAGTGCTATCAAAATCAATATCAATATCGGGCATTGATACTCTTTCATAATTTAGAAATCTTTCAAATAATAAATTATATTTTAAAGGATCTATATCCGTTATACCAATAACATAACTAACTAAAGAACCCGCTGCACTACCTCTTCCAGGACCAACTAAAATCCCATTTTTTTTGGCATATAAAACATAATCATAAACAATTAAAAAATAATCAACAAAACCCATCTTATTTATAACTGATAATTCATATTTTAAACGTTCTAAATATTTAGGAGGAATATTATTATTAAGTCTTTTACTTAAACCTTTAAGACATAGATTTTTTAAAAAGGCAAAAGAATTATCGGTATATTTAGGAATATAACGGGTATTATTTTCTAATTTAAAATTTAATTTACTTATTACTTCTTCTATTTTATCTAAATCAAATTGAGTTAAATTATCATAATCAAAATAATTATGTAAATACTCTATTTGATCTATACTGCCCCTAATAATATCTAAATATTTTAAATATTTTGTATCACTAATATTAAAAGCTTTAATATCATTAACATAAATAACATTGTTACTTTTAACTAAGACATTTTGTAATTCTTCTTTATTTTCATAACCAAGATAAAGATCATTAAAAAAAGTTAGATCATCATAAATTTTTAAACTTTGATAAGGAATAATAACTAAGATATCACTACTTAAGTTTTTTAATTCTAAAATGCTTATTTTTCTTTCCGTAATAATACTATTAATTTTAAGCATATTTTTATAACCAATATTATTTTTAGCATATAAATATATAGGATAATCATTTAAAATAATTTCTAAACCAATTATGGGTTTAATATTATTACTTACGCAAGTTTTATAAAATTCAATTGCCCCAAAAAGATTTTGATCACATATAGCACAAATTTTAATATTTTTTTCAAGACAAAAATTAATTAAATCTTTAATTTTAATTAAGCTTTTTAAAATACTATAATCAGTTGTAACTTTAAGTGGTGTATACATATTATCTCCTTCTAAACTTTATTATATCACAAGTTTTTTTAAATAGTGTTTACACTTTTCGAATACTTTAAAAATATTAAAAATTATTTTTTGACATATCATCTAATATATGGTAAAATCTTTAAGAGAAAAAGGAGGAATTCCAATGGCAAAAAAAGTAACAACTAAAAAACCTTTATTTGGTAATTTAAGAAGTCACGCTGAAAATGCTACTAAAATGGTTCAAAAACCAAACTTACAAAAGAAAACTATTGATGGTAAAAAAGTAATTATTAGCGCAAGAGAAGCAAAAAAATTAAAATAATAAATGGGAATAGCTTATTCCTTTTTTTATTCCTTAATTTTTTCAAGACAAAAAGTAGACAAACGTCTACTTTGCATATCACTTTCTTAGTGACTTTTAATAAATAAAGCTTCCACCAATGATTATAGCAAGTAATATATATAATATTAAAACTATAAATACATAGCTACAAGCATTATTATTGTTATTTTGACAGCAAGGATTTCCTCCTCCACTGTTTTTATTACAACAACTCATAAAAACCTCCTTTATCTAGACTTAAATATATGCTCCTACAATTATGATAAGTAAAATAAATAATACTAAAATAATAGCAGCGCCAATTCCGTTATTTCCGCAATTCATAATTCACTCCTCCTTTATGTCTATTCATTTATAATTTATGGTTAATCTTTTTAAGTGTGAGTGCTTAATTTAATTGTATTTATCAAATACTTTTGATATAATAATCTTTAAGGAGGAAAAAATGAAAAAAGGTTTAATTTTAAGTGCAATATGTCTTTTTGGCCTTTGTGGTTGTGGACGTATTCCAAAACTATCTAATGGTGAGGAGGCAGTTATTACATTTAAAAAAGATGATAAGGAACATAATATAAGTGCTAACGAGTTATATGAAATGTTAAAAAATGATTTTGGTTTATTTGCAACTGAGGAATTAATAGATAAATATATTCTAGAAACAGAATTTGCTAGTTATTCAGAAACAGCTAAAAAAGCTAGTGAAAGTGCAATTGATTCTTTAATTACTTCTTATGGTGATGAAGAAACAGCGCTTCAAGCTCTTCAAATGTATGCTGGTTTCCAAACATTGGATGCTTATAAGAATTATTTATATACTAATAGTCTTACAGACCACGCAATAGATGAATATGCTAAGTTACAAATAACTGATAAGAATATTAATGATTATTATAATAAGGAAGCTAAGGGCGATGTTAAAGTTTACCATATTTTAGTTACTTCTAAAGCCACCAGTGATATGAGTAAAGATGATCAAACTAAAGCAGAAAATGAAGCTAAGGCAAAAGTTGAAGAAATAATTAAAAAATTAAAAGATTCTGATAATGCTTTTGAAACTTTTAAAGAATTAGTTAAAGAATATTCTGAAGATGAAAGCACTAAAGATAAAGAAGGTAATTTAGGCTGGATTAATTACTATGTTCTTGATAGTGCTTATGACGAATTAGTTGATGCTGCTTATAAGTTAAAAGATGGTGAATTTAGTACTAAAGTAATTACTACTGAACTTGGTTATCACGTAATATATCGTAGTGATTCTAAAGAAAAAGATACTTTAGATAATCTAAAAGATAAGATCACTGATATTCTAGCTGATCGCTATAAAAATGATGATAAAAAGATTGAAATTCACGCATTACAATATTATCGTGATTTATATAATATGAAAATAACTGATTCAGAATTAAATAGCCAATATGGCAAACATTTAAATGCTCAACTTAATGCTCAAGATACAACTGCTGAATAATAATTAGTTAAAAATAAAACTGATATTTAGAAATTAAATTCTATTTATCAGTTTTTTTATTGTTATTTAAAACCTTTTTGATACATTTTATTTTTTATTTGGTATTCAAGTTCACTACCACTATATTTTTTACTAAGTTTCTTCTTTACTTTTTCATATTCTTTGACATAAATATTTTGATCATCAACAAAAGTAAATTCAGGTAATATAGATATAATATCTTCTTTATAAAAGCCTTTATTTTGTAAATCAGTTATTAATTTAATTTTTAAATTACTACCAGATAATTTATTATTACTATTAATTTTTTTAGTTAAATACTTTCTTATCTTATTTAACCAAATATCATTATCTAAAGATTCTAAATAATTATTAACATCATCTTCCTTAAAGCCTAATTTCTTTAAATCTATTCTTATTTTATTTGGACCAACTAATTTAAAATTAACGGCATCATTAGTATATGATCTAATATATAAAGAATCATTTAGAAATCCTTCTTGTTTTAATCTTTTTATAGTATAATCTAAAGCTTCCTCATCATAATCTTTTAGTTTTAATCTTATTTCTTTTTCAGTTCTTAGTTTACTATTTATATATTTTAAAGCTTTATGATAACATTCTTGTAAACTATTTTCTTTTAATATTTTATTTAATAGTTTTTCATCAACTTCTTTTTTTAATAATAACTCATATTTTAAAATAACATCATCATATAAATTTATTTTCTCAAGATTATCAAATAATATTTCATATAAGCCATCTTTTTTCTTGCTAACTTTCTTTATTTTCATAATCTTTACACACTTTACTTAAATCATTAATTAAATTATCAACATCACTTAGTTCTTTTACTTTGGCCCCACTTGCAAATTTATGGCCACCACCATTATATTTACTAGCTACTTCATTAATAATTGGTCCTCTACTTCTAATACTTATTTTATATTGATTATTTTTGACATCTTCAGTAATAAAGCACCAAACTAATAAATCATCAATAAAATTATAACTATTTATTAAATTAGATGGTGTTGCAACATCAACTCCATATTCTTTTAAAATGTTATCACTTATTTTAATATAACCAAAATGATTTTCATTAATAATTAAATTATTAGTAATATAAGCAATAAATTTATATTCTGAAAATGGTCTTAAATACAATTTTTCATACAGATTAGGAAAATCTATTTGACTAGTTTTAAGTAAGTTAATAACAGTTTCAAATGTTTCAATGGTAGTATTTTTTAAAGAAAATCTTTCACTATCGGAAACTATGCCTAAAAATAAATTTTCCGCAATCTTTTTATCTAATTTTAATTTAGTATTTAAAATTAATTCCGTTACCATTTGACAAGTACTAGATTTTTCTTCATCAACCCACTCAACATCTGCTTTGATATCTAATTTAGGGTGATGATCAATTTTTAAAATACTTTGATATTTTAGATTATCGATACCATCAATACGGGCAATATTAGGGACATCTAAAACAATCAAAAGACAATTTTCAATTTTTTCATAATCAGGTTTATCTAAATTACCATATTTTTTAAATTTAGCTACTCCTACACCACCGGCATAAACTTTTTTATTAGGAAATGTTAATTTAATGGAATCTCTTAAAGCAAGCTCTGAACATATAGCATCGGGGTCAGCCCCAATATGTCTTAAAATAACAATGGTATTATGTTTTTTGATTTCTCTATATATCTTATTTAATAAATTTCTATTTATTATTTTAATCACTCGCTTTCTTTAATGTTTGTTTATTTACTAATTAATTCTAAAGTATCAAGAGCAATCATTAACTCTTCATTAGTTGGTATAACATATACTGGCACCTTAGATTCAGCACTTGATATAATACCTTCTTTTGTTTCTAAATAAGAAGCTATATTAGCATTTTTTTCTTTATCAACATAAATACCTAGGCTACCTAATTTACGAATAATATTCTCTCTAAATTCCCGAGCATTTTCACCAAGGCCAGCAGTAAAGACTAAAGCATCAACCTTACCATCTAATTCTACATAATACTTCGCAATATAAGAGACAATTCGATCAATATACATATCGTTTGCTAAAATACATTTAGTATTACCTTCAGCCATTGCGTTTTCAATATCACGATGATCAGAATAATCTTCACTAATAGCAAGTAACCCACTCTTTTTATTTAGGGCATTATCAACTTCTTCAATACTCATTTGGGCATTTTTCATAATATAAGGAATAATAGAATAATCAATATCCCCACATCTTGTTCCCATCATTATTCCTGAATTTGGACTAAATCCCATTGTGGTATCAATACTTTTACCATCTTTAATACAGCAAATACTTCCACCACTACCAATGTGACAACTAATAACATTAACATCTTTTTTACCTAATAATTCTTGAACTTTTAAGGTAATATAACGATGTGATGTTCCGTGAAATCCATATTTACGAACTCCATATTTAGTATACCATTCTCTTGGAACAGGATATAAATATTCTTTTTCTTGCATAGTTTGATGGAAAGCTGTATCAAATACTCCAACCATTGGGGTATTTGGCATTGCATCTCTAAATGCTTTAATTCCGGTTATATTGGCCGGATTATGTAATGGAGCAAGGGGTGATAATTCTTCAACTGTTTTAATAACATCATCATCGATAATAATAGATTTATTATATTTATCGCCACCGTGAACAATTCTGTGACCTACACCATCAATCTCATCTAAAGATTTAATAATATTATTATTAAATAATTCATCTATTAAATATTTAATTGCATCACTGTGATTATTTAGAAGCACTTCTTTTTTAACTTTTTCACCATTCATTTTAATACTATAAAAAGAATCACTTAAACCTATTTTTTCAAAATAACCACTTATTAATTCTTTTCCTTCAGGTAGTTCAATACAATTAAATTTAAGTGATGAACTTCCTGCATTTACTGATAATATTTTCATTTTCTAACACCTCTTCTTAATTATAAATGACGAAATAAATTTTGTAAATAATAATAAATATAAAATGATTCTTCCTTATATTTTTTGGAAGAATCATTTTATTTATCTTTTCCTTACTAATTTTCTAACATTGTAACTAAGCCCTAAATTATGATTACCTAAAATAATATTCACATTTACTTTACTAGTTTCTTTATCAGAAAAAGTAATAACGGGAATTTTAGATAATTTTTCAGCAATTTTCTCTTTTAAATCCACTAAATCTATTTTATGATCATCAATATTTAAAGCTATACTTAATTTATCGTCATCTAAAGATTTTTCTTCAACTAATTTAGATACTGGAATAAAACTCATTCCTAATTCTTCTAAAATATTTTCTTTACCTGCGTGAATAGCATCAATACAAGTCTTTAGTTGACTAGTGCAATCAATAATGTGAATACCATCCATTGGCATTTCTTTTAAATAAGTTAAATTAGAAATATAAGTTCCATTTATTATATCGTCTTGATAAGCTTTAATAAATTCCGAAGTACCCTTGGTAAAAAGGCCAAATGTAGCACATACATATATTCTATCCGCTCCCATTTTTTTAAGCTCTTTAGCTGTTTCAATAATCGTTCCCCCACTAGAAATCATATCATCAACAATAATAACAGTTTTATTTTTAGGTGAAAAGCCAACGAATTGTTTAGATACCAAAGGATTCTTACCATCAATTATTTTCGTTACATCTCTTCTTTTAGAGAAAAAAGCGTGATTACAACCAAAACGATCAGCAAAGTGACGAGCTCTTTTTTGAGCTCCTTCATCAGGGGCCACAACTAAAATATTTTCGGGATGATGATAATCTATTTTTTCATTGATAACCATTTCTTTTAACATTTCATTAGTAACAAACATATTATCAAAATTATGTTTTGAGATAGCCGCTGCCGCATCAGGATCGTGGGAATCAGCAGTTAAAATATTACGAAATCCTAAGTAGTGGCAATCTCTTAAATAATCCGCAGCTTCGGTTGATTCACCAAATTCTCTTCGATGTTGTCTACCATATGGTTGAAACGGAATAATTAAATTTTTTCGAGCGGGATTATCTTTTAGGGCTCCCACTGTTCTTTCAATATCTCTTACGTGATCATCTGGTGATAAAATTTGTCCCGTATAAGGGTTAGGGGTTTTATCATTAACATCACATATAATAAATACATCTTGATCCCGACATTCAGTTGGTACTTTTACTTTACCAGCACCATCTTGAAATCTAATGTAATCAGCTTTTACAATTGCATCTTCTGGCATAATTGCTTGCAACTCTTTTAAACAATCATTTACAAATATGAACTTTTCTCTCATTACTACTCCTCTATTTATAAAGAATAATTTGCATTTAAAAAGAAGGTATTACTATTGCAAATTATCCCTTCTTATTTCTTCT
>CANRDM010000024.1 GCA_947629365.1 uncultured Bacilli bacterium | reverse complement strand
CCTTTTTATACTTTCATTCTATCAAAAAAGATAGACTTTTTAAATTAAATCTATCTTTCCTTAAGTTAATAACATTGAGTTTTCACTTAATTTATTTTTTTTCTAGACCATCTTTAAAAGCATTACCAACTCTTTTAGCGACTTCATAATATCCTTTAGTATAAGGAGCAAAAGCAATAGCTTTTATTTTTTCAACATCAACTGTACCATTATTCATAACATCATCTCTTACTGTTGTTTGTAAAACTTTACCTATCACCCCAGCTCCATAAGTATTACTTTGATATTCAATAAATTCGCATTCCATACATACTGGTAATTCATTTATAATGGGAGCATTAACAATTTCTGATTTACTACTAGTTAAATTAGTTTTAGCTAATTTATCTGTAACATTATTACCTGAAACAACCCCAAAATAATCAGCTACCCTAACGTGATCTGCATCAGCAATACTAACAGTAAAAGCTTTAGTTTCTTTAATATTTTTAACTGTTTTATGACTTTCTGTTAAATTAAGAGCAATAATATTTCTATCTATCATCATTCCCCAGGCAGCATTCATTACATTAACACTACCATCTTCATTATAAGTAGCAATTAATAAAACAGGCATAGGAAAAATAGCTTCTGTTGTATTTATTTTTTTTCGCATAATTTAATTCTCTCCTTAATAATCTATTTCTTTAAAAGAATGAAGGATTTCTCCACTTTTAGCATCAATATAATATTCATATTCGTGAATACCACTATTGAAATTAACTTCATAAACTACACTACCATATTTGTTTTCAAGCTCAATATCAATATCAAATGTTTCACTTGCTTTAATATTTAAATCTTTTAAAGCAATATCTAAAGCATCATCACGACTTATCTTAATATTTGTGGTATCAATTCGGTCATTAGCAGTATAGTTACTATTATTTCCATTAGTATTATTATAAATATATTTATCATCATTATCGTTTAATTTAAATATTAAAATAATTAATAAGACAATAATACCAAATAAAGCAACAATAACTATTTTATCAATATCAAAACCTTTTTTATTATTTTCTTTTTCCATTATTTCACTCTCCTAAAAATATTATAATATTATTTTAATAAATTTTCTATTCTTTTAATAAATTCTTTAATAATATTACTAGTTTTACTATTATAAATAGTTTCTTTTGCAAGAGTAATATTATCAGTAATAATATTATCAACATTTAAATCAATCATCTCATTAATACTACTTGCTGTATTAACTGTCCAAGCATATATTTCTTTACCTTCATTATGAATTTTACTTACTAAAGTCTTAGTAATACTACTTGCTTCAATACTAAAATTATCAGCATATTCTAAAGTAGTTAAATCGCCATAAGCAAGACTCATAACATAGACTGTTTTAATATTATTATTAACCTTTTTAACATTTTCTAAAACATCATAAACTTGACTTGTAACCACACAATTATCTATAAAATCATAATCTAATATTAAAGTAGCTATATCTTTTTCAAAGTCAACTTCTTTACCAGATGGTTTAATTTCAATATTTAATTTAATATTATGATCTTTAGCAAATTTAATGACATCTTCCAGTAAAGGAATTCTTTCATCTTTAAAATCAGTACTAAAGAAACTACCAGCATCTAAATCTTTTATTTCATCATAAGTTAAATCATAAACATTTTTATTTAAACCCGTTGTTCTTTTTAAATTAGTATCGTGAGAAACAATAATCTTTCTATCTTTAGTTTGTTGAATATCTAATTCTATCCAATCTGCTCCAAGATCTTTCGCACCATAAAAAGCACTTAGAGTATTTTCCGGATAATTAAATGATGCCCCTCGGTGAGCTGTTACTTCCATTGTTCTTAAATATTCAATATTTAAATTATATTTTCTGGTTATAACTCCATAAGTAAAGATAGTTGAACAGATAATAACTAAGACAATAACAGTATATTTAAGAATATTAAATTTCTTCTTATTAATAATATTTTTTTCTTTTATTTCTAAATGTTTAATATTTTCTTTTTTCTCTTCTTTATGTTTATAAAATAACACACTAATAACTGCATAACTAATGGGGGTGGATAATAAAAGCATTATGATAAAAGATATAATTATAACTAACCAAATAATAGTTATAGATAAATTACTAAACAAATTATATTTACTAAATACTTTATATAATAAAACGATTAACCCAATACTAATAAAAATAAATATTAAATATAAAATACCAATAATAATTTGAGTAAATATTATTTTAATAAAATCTTTAAGTTTATTTTTCTTACTTAAATTAATACTTTTCTTTCTAGCTTCTTTAAAATGACAATCTTCTAAAACAAAATAATGAATAACATATAACCATCTAAATAAGATAATTGTTAAAATAATAAGTAACGTGGTATATAAAAAAGTTAATGTTTGATTATTAAAAATAAAATCACTAATAAACTCAGGAATCTTAATGGTTGAAATAAAGCTTCCTGATATACCAATATTTAAGAAAGGTATTAAAAAGATAATTAAGAAAGCCATTAATATATTTCGATAATTTAATAGTTTAAAAGATTTTGATACCCCCGTTAAAAAAGCCTCTTTAATACTTATTTTCTTTTCAATATAAGAACTATCTAAAATAATAATTATAGTACTTATATCAATAAGAGTATAGAATGTTAAAATCATTATTAATATAACTAAAAATATAATCGTTAAAGGATTTAAAAGAAAATTAATAATATTTTCTAATGTTAAGTAACTATAACCACTTATTTTAGTTATTAATTTAAATATCTCTAAAAATAAAGGAACAAAAATAATTGAAGATAATAACTTATATAATATTTCAAAACCAATTAATGTTTTAAAATTATATTTGATGATATTTTTAACGGATTTTTTCATATTTTTTTTCATACTTCACCTTCTAAAGTATATTCTACTCTAAAGATGCCAAAAAGTATATAAATAAAATTAATTTTTGCTATTTTAGTGACATATTCCCCCATTATCTAAAATAGTTTTCTTAAGATAATTAAGGGAATCAATTGCTTCTTTATAAGAATAACCAACACTTAAGTAATATTCATCACTTTCGCCATTTTGTTTATATTCAGTTACTAAAACTTTATATATGTTATCGTGTTCAACCATTTCATTAGTATTCCAATTATAATTTTTCCCGCCACCAGGAATAAGAGAAACATTTATGCCTTTATAAACTTTATCATTTTTGATTTCACAATAAAAATCGCCTTGGTAAGATCTAGTGAAATCTTTATTTGTAAAAGTATAAATGATATACCCTATTAACGCAAACATTATTAAAATGTAAATGGTAATAAAAATAATTTTTGTAAATTTAATTTGTTTTTTAACTAACTTTTCGGTTTTATTAATTTTATCAATAACATAACAAGTATTATCGATACCTAATAATTCATTGGGTGTTACTTTAAAATATGCACTTATTTCTAAAAGTTGGGATGAAGAGGGAAAAGTTTCTGATAACTCCCAGTTAGAAATGGTTTGCCTCGATACATTCAATATTTCCGCGAGTTCTTCTTGTGATAATTTCGCTTCCTTTCTTAAATTAGCAATATTTTTTCCTAAATTCATTACACTCTTCCTTCCATAATTTCATTTTATCTTTATTTTTTATTATAATCTAGCTAATATATTAGGAATATAAATAAAATATTTAGGCATTTAAAAAAGATAGATTAACTATCTTAATTTTGCTCATATATTTTATTTTCACTTATAAGTTCATAACTTACTAATTTATCACTATCTAAAGCTTCTTTATGCATATTAACACTGGTAATACCACTATTGTCATAAGTTTTATAATAATAAATACCTTTATCCATATTAACACAAGATGAATAGATTGTTACTTCATATTTATTATCACCCATATGAACACAACCTCTTTGTTGATAAACTGACTCTAGGATATGGAAAAATTGACTAATTGAAGAATTTTCATCACTAGGTGAAAGGGAATTCATTTTGGTAAATGTTGCTTTGACAAAACGAGATACGCTTGATAAATCGCCAGGAAGACCTAAGGCACCCATACCTCGACTATAAATATCAAAATTTAATTTAGATGAAAAATTATTGACTGGTACTTCTGTTGATAAAGACATATAATTATTTAAATTAAACATTTGCATATCAAAAGTGGGATTATTAGTTAAAACACCAACGGGATTATCATAAACTTTCAAACCATCTTTAACACTTTCAACTGTTATTGATTCTTCTTTATCAGAAATTATCCAATGAAGAGGAGATGCTTTTAATTCATCACTATAATTAATATTACAAATATTTGTGTTATTTAATATTTCTTTTACTTCTTTGATATTAGAACAACTTCCTAAAATATAAGGAATAAATTCAAAAGGAGCAATATTATTTTTATCACTTATTTCATTATGATAATAGGCATTACCGGGAAAATTTAAACCAGCCATCCCTAAACCACATTCATTAACGGCATCATAATATAAGGGATAGTTATCTACCACATAAGCCATCCCAATAATAGCATAATGATTTTTTAATTTATTAGTTTTTCGAAAATTAAATTCATAATTCCTTGGTGTTATAGTTACACTTTCTTTATAAGAATATTCTAAATCTAAATTCCTTCCAAAATAATGATCTTTAGTATTATAAGTTATTGCAGTACACATATTTATCCTCCATCAATAAATATTATACTATAAATAAACTAATTAATCATCTAAACTGTTTTCATTAAGTAAAAAATAATAAATTCCCATTGTCGTAATACCATAATCATCTCTTCTTGGCTTAATATCGTCTTTAACAATAATTATTTTTTTAAAAGAGTCATCTATATTATATAAAGGCCTACTTTCTTGCACCACTTTTTCATTATTATTTAAATTATACGATGATTGAATATAATATTTTTTATTACCTAAATTAGCAATAAAATCAACTTCAGTAATAATTCTTTCTGTTTTATCTTGATTATTCTTACTATATATTTCTACAACACCAACATCAATATTAAAACCTCTTGCTAAAAGTTCATTATAAATAATATTTTCCATTGTATGTCCTTCATCTATATTTATGAAATTTAATCTGGCATTACGTAAGCCAATATCTTCAAAATAGTATTTTAATGGAGTATTAATAAATTTCTTTCCTTTTATATCATATCTTATTGATTTATTAATTAAAAAAGCATCTTCTAAATAACTAATATAAGTGTTAATCGTTTTATCAGAAATATCACTTTTTTTTAAGCTTTTAAATGTATTAGCTAATTTTGAGGGATTTGTTAGGGAACCAACATTTGAAGAAAGAATATTTAAAAGTTCATCTAACTCAACGGGATTTTTGATATCATACCTTTCTTTAATATCTGCAGTATAAGTTTCGGCAAATAAATTTTTTAAATATTTAGCTTTATCTTCATCACTATCATAACTTAAAATTAAAGGTAGACCACCATATAAAAAGTAATCATCGAAAGCCTCATAAATACTTCCCTTATAACTTTCTATATATTCTTTAAAAGTTAAAGGATATAAATGAATAACATCTCCTCTTCCTCTAAATTCTGTAGCAATATCTTTGGATAAAAATTTTGAATTACTACCAGTTACGTAAATATCAACATTTTTAAGATGTAATAAACTATTTAAAACATCAACAAATTCATTATTATTACCAATTTTTTGAACTTCATCTAATAATAAATAATATTTTTTATTATCTTTTATTTTACTTTTAATAAATTCTAATACTAATTTAGCATTTTTTATATCAAAATCAAAATCTAGATTGTTATCAAAGCTTAAATAAATAATATGATTATTATTTATACCTTCTTTAACTAAGTAATCTTTAAATATATGTTCTAATAAATATGATTTACCACTTCTTCTTAATCCAGTTATTATTTTTATTAAACCATTATCCATTCTTTTTACTAATTTTTCTAAATAATTATCTCTTTTTATTTCTTTCATATAAATATTCTCCATTCCGAATTTTTGTGTCTACACACACTTTTTCGTAATTAAATTATATCATATTATTATTATTTAAGCAAATTTTTCATTCCGAATTTTTGTGTCTGCACACACTTTTTCGTAATAGAATATTTTAAATCTTAACATAAAAAAACAATATCTTGACGATATTATTTTTGTCTTTGCCTTTTAGTACCTACTTCTACAGGCACTGTTTCATCAACACTTAATCTTGCCCATTCTTTTTTGGCCTCTTCATAATTTTCTTTTCCACAATATATTGCCAACCATAAATCATAGATTTCTTTAAATTGTGCTGCAACTTGTTGTACTTTTTCTTCAATTAAATTGCTAGCTATGTCAGCCGGAATATCTTCATAAGGAATGCTATCTTTACTAAATTTGGTAGCATAGAAATATAAAGTTTTCTCACCTTGAATTTGGCATAATTTACAATAATCCTTATAAGATAAATTGGTAATCATTTTATTTACTATATTATAAAGTTTTTTGGTTGCAGCTTCAGTAGAAAAACTTGCAGGTGTCTTATTGGCATCAATGCCCATATTAAGCAAATCTCTTTCGTTAAATGATTTAATTACTATATTTATTAACCAATATAAAATTTCAATTGCCTTTTTAAAATTTACATTTATTATACTTATATTATTTTAAAAGCCAATAAAATTTATTAACCTTTTTTAGTAGCGTTGTAACTTTCATCTATTAAATCAAAAATTATCTTACTATCAACGCTTTCATCTAAAATAATAGTAAGCCAATATTTTTTATTCATATGATAACCTCTAAAATACTTCTTATTATCAACTAAATTTTCTATCTTTTTAGGATCAACTTTTAAATCAATTATTTCCACTAATTCCTTACTTTCAAGCCCCAACTTTTCTTTTGCCACAGTCATTATTATTCCAAACCATTTTAAATTATCTTTATTTCTAATCGCTGCATTAACATCATCATCCCATAAAAATTCTGGAGTCACATTATATTTTGTTTGTAAATATTTAACTACATCTTTAGTTTGTTTAAATTTAAATAATTCTTTTTCAAAACATTTACTTTTAATATCAGCTAACTTTTTTAAATATAAATCTCTAATTTTTCCCACATATTCCCCATTTATATCTTTTAATTTAACTAATATATATTCTTCTAAAGTATTTATATCTATTACTTTAGCATCTAATAGATCATTATTAAAAATTACTATTATCTTAAATTTATTATCTAATAATATATCTTCATAATAATAGTAATTATCTTTTTTAATAAAACCATAATTTAATAATTTTTTTATGTTTACTTTTTCTTTCATAAGTTAAGTATATAATTTATTTAAAAAAATATCCACTAAAAAAGTAAACATTTGATAATGCTTACTTCATTTAAAAATTAATAACCATTTAATTCTTGTTTATAATAATCTAGTTCCATTTCAAGTTCATTAATTCTATTCTCATATTCATCAATTTTATTAAGATATTCGTTATAATAACCAAGATGTTTATTATAATTATCTTTTAATTTAAGAATATTCTCTTTACTTGCATATACTTTGATATTTTTTAAATAACTATCAAATTCCATAATCTTTTTACTATTTAATTTACTTATATAATCTTTAATAAATTTAATATCGTTTTCACAATGATTATATAAATAAATACCATTATTATAAGAATCATAATTGACATCACAATATTTATAAGTTTGATACTCTAAAATAATATTAGGAATATCTTTTTCAATATATTCAATATCACTTTCAGTAAAATATAAATTATCAGAAAAATCTAAAGTAATGTTTTTAGTAATATAATTATCATTGGGAATTTTAATAATTTCAAAATCTAGAGTACCAATAAATATTAAGCCTACAGATAAACCTAAAATAATAATAGATATAATACTAGTAAAAATAATTTGTTTCTTATTATTTAGACGATTTAAAATAAAGTTTATAAAAATAAGCAGAAAATTTAAATTAATGATCGCAATTGATATAATGGCACCGATTAACCCGATAAAGAAAAGGCCCGTTTTGCAAAGTAGAAAAGACAACACTAAAGCACAAAATAAAGTTGCTAAAGAAATAGATAACCCAATTACAATAAATAAACTAAAGAATTTAACTATTCCCAAAATGATTTTTAATAAACCCTTTAAAAAATGATAATCACTATCCTTGGGATCACGAATAATTATCTTACTATCTTTTTCTTTAAAATTTACTTTAACTTCTTCTTTTACTTCCGTATTTTTTTCTTCTTTATTATTAATATGATTGTTTTTAAAATCTTCATAATAATTTAAATATCTTGATTTAAAAACTTTAACAACAATAATTATTGATAATATAATTAAAGCTAAAACAAGCGTCCAAGTAAATATTGGTGATATTTTAGATAATATATTTATAGGAATAAAATTAAATATATCTAAAAAGATATTTTGTAAAAGATAAATAATAATAAAATCAATTAACCAAAGAAATAATATAATAAATGCTTGTTCAAATAAACATTTTATTTTACTTTTAAAATTCATATTAAAAAATAAATTAACTGTATCAGTAATAAATTTTAAAAAATCATCAATATAATTATTAATATTTCTTTTAGCATCCTCTTCACTTTTTACCTCTTTAATATCTTTATGTAATAAATCATCAATATTTAAATTAAATTTATCACATAATGCAAGTATCTTGTCCATTTCTGGATAAGCCGCTTTTGACTCCCATTTACTTATGGCTTGTCTTGATACCCCCAAAGATTCTGCCAATTCCTCCTGTGACATATTATGTTCTTTTCTTATTCTTTTTAAATTATCCGCCAAATTATTATTCATAATTTTTCCTCCTTTCATAGTGATTTTATAATTTTCTACTGGTTGCAAACTACCACTTTTGAGTTGTTTTTTCGCAAAACTTGGTTGCAAACTATTATCTCATACAAAAAGGAAGCAAATCAATAAGATTTGCTAACAAATTATTTTAAACAAGATCTACTTTCTTCTAAATCAAAATCATTTATGCCATTTTCTACATAGATAGTATAATCATTTAAATTATATTTATGATAACCTTGGTTATTTTTATCTAAATATTTTTCTAAAGCATTGAATACTTTAGTATCACTAGTTTTAATAATAACATAAATACCTAATTTATCTTTTTCAATATATGAATAATCAACTTTCTTTAAACTAACACTAATAATATTTTTAAGTTTCTCTACTTTTGGCATAACTTTTTCAGTTGTTATTAAACCCCCTAAGAATGATTTTAAACAAGTAAGATCTATTTCTTTAGCGGTTTTAATATATTCAATATTATAATTATCTAAATCTTCAATTGTAATCTTACCCTTTTTTAAAGCATCTTTAACAGTTTCTTCAAAACCATTTTTATATCTTACTAAGACATATTTACTTTTAACACAACTATAAGCATATTTATAACTTCCATCGTCATAAAATTCTTCAGTCATTTCATCACAAGCAAAATCTTTTTCATCTTTAGAAGTATCTACTATTTCTTTAATTTTAAATGAATCACTACAATCATATTTCTTATTAAGAAAAACAGTTTTATCAGTTCCATCAGTACAAACATAATTTTTAACTAATAAACCTTTATTAACATAATCGACTAATCCGCCATCAACATTTTCTTTAACTCTAATTATTGGTCTTGTATTAAATAACTTTGCTTGTACACTATCAAGTAGGACAAGTATCAAGACTAAAAAGACAACATCTAAAATTACTTTTATTCCTTTTTTCATCAAAGGCACCATCCATTTCTCTAACTAAAGTATATAATTTATTAAGTTACTTGGCAATATAAAAAGGTTATTTTCTAACCCTTTTAACATCATTAAATGATTTTGGAAACATATCACTATTAATTACATCATTATGTACCTTTATATAATCATATATTTTACTTGCTAATACTCTTCGATCTTCAATATTATAGATAATATCATAATCAATATTGTTAATTTTAATTGGAGTAAAAATCAAACTAATAAAAGTAACATTTAATTTATCAGCATCCACACATTGTGATAACTCTACTTCCTTTAAAGAAATAGCTCCAAAATTTAAAGCTTTAGCTAAAAAATTAATATTTTCTCTTTCTTCATCACTTGCTTTACGAAAACTTTTATAAAAATCCTCTTTTATTTTAGCCCCTTTTCTTACAAGTTCATCCTCATCATTTATAAAAGCACTATAATTACCATTACAAGCACAATATACTTTTATATTTCTATCATCATTTTGATAAATTAAAGAACTTAATTCATAATATTCAGGATGATTTAAAGAAATAAGAAAAATCTTTTTAATAATAGTTTCCCATTTAGTTTTAAAAATTGTATCTCTTGTCTTAACGATAGCATCTCGATCAAAAGAAGTAATTTTCACATTTAATTTCTTTAGTTCCCTTACCAATTCTTCTGTGCTCTTACTATACCCATTTGGATAGTGCATCAAACGATTGGCATAAAAATAAATCATCTTTAAAAGATTTAAATTTATGTTATTATCACAATAATTTACTAAATTTAAAATGCTTTCAAAATCGGCATTAAAAAATAAATCATTAATTTTAAAATTACTATCAATAATATTTTTCATATTTACCTCCGTTTCAGGTATATAGTATAACATTAATATTCTTTTTAAACAAGAAAAAACTACCATTGGTAGTTATCTCGTATAATCTTCTAAATCATTTAAATTTTCGCCTTGAACAAATTCTAAATATTTTGAATCAACAACCATATCTTTAAATTTCTTTTGTTGTTCTTTGGTATTTTCAAGTAAACCCACTACTACTTTCATATTAGTAACATCAACATAATTAAAAGTTAGGTTATCATAAACTGCTCCTTCATTAGAAAAATGTTCAATTATTTTATTATTAACATTATTTAAATCATCTACTGTTACTTTCTTTCCACAGCCACAAATACTAAATAAAAGAATTAAACTTATAATTGTAAATAATATTTTTTTCATATCTACTCCCATCTATAAATCTATTATACCTTAATTATATAATATTAACAATTAGTTTATTCATTTATCTTATTAATATATTCACAAATAATTTCTGCGGTTTTTTCTTTACCAATACTAGCATCAATACATAAATCATAATTTTCGATATTACCCCAAATACTCCCAGAAACAAGTTCATAATAACTGGCTCTATTTTTATCGGATTTAATAATATTTTTTATTGCTTGTTCCCGAGAGTCGTTATACATTTCCATTATATTTTTAATGCGATATTCCATATTAGCATAGATAAATATTTTAATCACTTTAGGATTATCTTTTAAAACATAATCTGATGCTCTTCCGACAATAACAGAAGAACCATTACTAGCAATCATTTTAATAACTTTATCTTGAGCTGAAATAGCATATTTAACAGGAGATGATGTTAAATATAAATCGTGTAAGATATCTTTGCTTCGATTAATATTAGAAATAAATTCTTTATCTAATCCGCTTTCTTTAGCAGCTAGGGCAGTCATTTCTTTATAGTAATAAGGAATATTTAATTTACTAGCAACTAGCTCTCCAATTTTCTTACCTTGACTACCGTGCATTCTAGAAATAGTTATTATATAACCAGGCTTTGAATCTTTTAATATTGAATCATTTTCACTTACTTCATTATTTTCTAAACATTCAAAGAATTTAATAACTAAAATAGCAGTTACTATCATTCCTAAAAAGTCCGCAATTGGGGCAGCAATTAAAGCCCCTTTAATGCCAAAATATTTAGGAAGTATAATTACAAGAGGAACAAAGAACACAATATCTCTTGTTAAAGATGTTATCGCTGCTTTTAAAGGTTCCCCGACCGCTTGGAAAAAAATTGAAGCCATTTTGATTAAACAAGTAAATGTAACAAGCATTAAAAATAAACGAAAGCATATAACAGCAAATTCTAAATACAAAGGTTCATTAGAGCCAAAAATTTTAATAATGGTTGTTGGTGATAATTCAAATATTACAGTGGATATAATACCAACAAGTAATGATGCAATTGTAACTATCTTAAATGTTTCTTTAACCCTTTTTATATTTTTAGCACCATAATTATAACCTAAAATTGGTTGAGCTCCTAAAATAATTCCCACTATAATATTAATAACAATAGAAAATACTTTCATAGTAATACCAATTACAGCAATAGGAATATCGCTTCCATATTTACTTAAAGCTCCATATTTACTTAACATTATATTACAAACTAAAGATATAATAACTATACTCATTTGGGTTATAAATGTTGATACTCCTAATTTAATAACATTTTTAAATATTTGCATATTTATTTTAAAACTATTAAATGTTAATTTAAAAGTTTTAGGTTTTAAGTAATAAATAATTGATACTATAAGTGTAGCTATTTGTCCGATAACTGTGGCATATGCAGCTCCCTTAATACCTAAATCAAAAGTAAAAATAAAGATTGGATCTAAAATTATATTAATTATAGCACCTAAGGCGGTGGCTAACATTGATATTCTTGGTGAACCATCTGCTCTTATAACGGCATTAATACTATTACCAAGCATATAGATAGGAATACCAGCCAAAATAATAGTATAGTAATCTCTTGCTAAATTAATACTTTGATTACTTGCCCCAAATAAAAATAATAATTGATCTTTAAAAATGTAACCTAAAATTAAAAAGATAATACTTATGATAAAAGTAAAAGTTATACTATTGCCAACTGAAATATGAGCATTTTTGGTATCACCTCTACCTTGACAAAGTGATAAGTAAGCAGCAGCACCATCACCAAAACACCAAGCAAAAGCAACAGCAATAATTGTAATTGGATAAACTACTCCTGTCGCCGCATTTCCTAAATATCCTAAATTACTGTTACCTATAAATATTTGGTCTACTATATTATATAAAGAACTTATTAATAAAGACAAAATACAAGGAATAGAAAATTTTAATAGTAATTTAGATATTTTCTCACTACCTAAAAATTTGTTTTCTTCATTATTCATAAAATCCTTCCTTCTAGTCTTTAAGACAAAAAATATGCGTAAAAACATTGTCTTGTTTTTACGCATATAAATTGCTGGATCAGACTTTTAAAGTATATAACTTTTTTAAAATTTTTGCAAACGTTTTTTAGCATTTTTAAATTAAATTTTTTTAATATCTACCAAAACTCTAGAGAATTGGAAAAAGAATATTTAAATAATTAAAAAACTTTTAAAAATAAAAAGGAAATGGAAGTAAAAAAACTAATATATATAGTGAAGGGAGAAAAATAACCCTTAAATATAAATAGATGGGAGGTGGTAAAATGATAGATGAAAAACCATTCTATAACCTTTCTTATGACCGAGTATTTAAATCAGTGGTATTAGATATATTAAACCGTCGTTATTTAAATGGGATGTTAACAGATATATTAGAAAAAGAAGTAAAAGTAGAAGAAATAGAATATAGTGAATT
>CANRDM010000023.1 GCA_947629365.1 uncultured Bacilli bacterium | reverse complement strand
AACTTTGAAGTCATTTCAATATTATTATTTAGTTCTTCTGCTTCTAAAAATAAAGTATCATATTCTTTTCTTGATGACAAAGTATTATTATACTCATTCTTATAATAATCTACTACATTATCATTATTAAATTCATTTCTTTTGGGTATTTTAATTATATCAGATGGACGTACTAATACTCCATTAGTATTTATTTCTTTATGTTTAAATAAATTTTTAATATAATCTATTATCTTCATAAATAAACTCCCCTTGAAAAAGTATTTACTATTATAACACTCATTATCTAAAAGATAAAGATAAATGCTTACCAAATCTCTAGAGAATTGGCATAAAACCTTAAAATTTCTTAAAAAATCAACAAAAAAACTATTTACAAAAACAAAATAAATTGTTTAAATAAAGCTTAAGGAAGATGTATGTAAGTTGTTACCGAAAACTTTTTTATTTAAAGTCTTTTTGACTTCGGTCAGGGGGTTTTGGATAGGAAGGTGGTGGGTGCCAATGAATAAGAAATGTCGAGAAGATATATTTTTACTCATTGTTTTAATTTTAGTGTTGGCTCTGCTTATCCTAATAATTAAAAGCTAACCCATTGGGTTAGCTCTCCCTTAGGTAACGCTTATTTGCGTCTTCCTATTTATAATATTAGCACATTATTTTGTTTTATACAATAATTGTTGGTTATTTTAAATAGATAGCAAAAGAAAACCCCACATTATGTGAAGTTTTCTTTTTATTTAACTACTATATTTACTATTTTATTAGGTACAACAATAGTCTTAATAATTTCCTTACCTTCTAAGTGTTTGACAACATTTTCTGAAGTTTTTGCTTTATTTAAAACTGATTCTTCCTCTTCATCTTTTTCAATCTCAATAGATCCTCTTAATTTACCATTAACTTGAACCCCAATAGTAATTTTATCATCGATTGTTTTTTCTTCATCATAAGTTGGCCAACTACTATTACAAATTAAATCACCTAGATTATTTGCCTCATTTAATTCTTCAGTAATATGTGGGGCAATTGGATTTAATAATACAAGTAGTAAACGATAATCATCTTTTGTAATTGAAGGCAATTTTTCATAAGCACCAGTTAAAATCATTAATGACGAAACAACCGTATTATATTTCATATTAGCTAAATCATATGTAACTTTTTTAATAGTTTTATTGGCTATTGCTTCATCAGAATAACCTTTTTGATCATTAAGTTTATTTTGTAATCTTTCAACCCGATCTAAGAACCGCTTACATCCCCTTAGAGATTCAACACTCCAAGCCGCATCTTTTTCATAATCGCCAATAAACATTTCATATACTCTTAAAGTATCGGCGCCATATTCTCTAACTATATCATCGGGATTAACAACATTACCTTTACTCTTACTCATTTTTTCATTATTAGATCCTAAAATCATTCCGTGAGATACTCTAATATCAATTGGTTCACTATTAGGTACTAAACCAATATTATATAAGAATTGATTCCAGAATCTAGCATAAAGTAAATGTCTTGTTGTATGTTCCATACCACCATTATACCAATCTACTTTGCCCCAATATTTTAAAGCTTCAGGAGAGGCAAAACATTTATCATTGCGTGGATCCATATATCTTAAGAAATACCAACTAGATCCTGCCCAGTTAGGCATTGTATCAGTTTCTCTTCTGGCTTTTCCTCCACATTTAGGGCACTTTGTATTAACCCAAGATTCAATTTTAGCAAGTGGGCTTTCACCATCATCAGTTGGTTCATATTCAGCAACATCAGGAAGTAATACCGGAAGTTCATCATATGGAACAGGTACCCAACCACAATGTTCACAATAAACAAGAGGAATTGGTTCACCCCAGAATCTTTGTCTTGAGAAAATCCAGTCTTGTAAACGATAATTGACTTGTCTTTTTCCTAACCCTTTACTTTCTAAGAATTCAATCATTTTGTTAATGGCATCTTCTTTATTAAGGCCATCTAAGAATCCTGAATTAATATGAATACCATCACCCACCATTGCTCCTGGCGTCATTATATATTCAAAAGTTTTCTTATGTAATTCATCAGTAATGTCCTGTAAAACTTCATCTTTACTAACCCACTCAACTGTGAATTTTTCATCATCATCTAAATTAGTATCTTCTAATGTTTCACTATTTAAAGTAAAGTATAAACCAGTTGAATTGATATTAAAATATTTATCTTTATTATAAGCATAATAATGATGATTAATAAGTGGGGTTATATATTCTAATTTTAAATCAGTATAACCAGTTTCTTCTTTTATTTCTCTTATTGCACATTCTAAAGGCGTTTCACCATCTTTAATGGTACCACCAATAAACAACCTACCACCTAAATTATGCCAATTAATAGTTAAATATTTATCTTTCTTTGGATCATAAACTACGGCCACAATCGAATTTTTCTTAAATTCATTATCGGCTGGTGTACCGGTAGTTTCTTCTAAAACTTGAATAATAGGAATATTATATTTTTGCGCAAATTCATAATCACGAGTATCGTGAGCAGGAACAGCCATTATTGCTCCCGTTCCATAACCCATCATTACATAATCGCCAATCCAAATTTCCACATCTTCGCCATTAACAGGATTTATTCCTACAATACCTTGAAGTTTAACCCCTGTTTTTTCTTTAGTAAGTTCTGTTCTTTCAAAAGTTGATTTTTCTTTGGCATATTTTTGATAATCTCTTACTTCATCAATATTTTTAATTTTATTACTTAGTTTTTCTAATAATGGATGTTCTGGTGCTAAAACCATAAAAGTGGCTCCAAAAAGCGTATCACAACGGGTTGTATAAACTGTAATTACTTCATCAGATGGAATGCCATCTATTTTAACTTTAAAATTAACTTCAGCTCCAACTGATTTACCAATCCAATTAATTTGCCCTAATTTTATTTTATCGGCAAAATGGGTATCTTTTAAACCTTCAATTAGACTTTCAGAATAATCACTCATTCTTAACATCCATTGTTCTTTTTCTTTTTGGACTACTTTAGTACCACATCTTTCACAAACACCACCAGCAGCATCTTCATTAGATAAACCCATTTTACAATTAGGACACCAGTTAATATCTTTTTTAGCTTTATAAGCCATTCCATTTTCATAAAATTTCAAAAATTGCCATTGAGTCCATTTATAATACTCAGGATCTGTGGTAGCAAATTCTCTACTCCAGTCAAAAGAAATACCTAAAGATTTTATTTGATTTTTAAAGGTCTTAATATTTTCTTTAACGGCAACACTTGGATGAATATGATTTTTAATAGCATATTGTTCAGCCGGAGCCCCAAAAGCATCCCATCCCATTGGGAATAAAACATTATACCCTTTCATTCGCATACATCTAGCATAAGCATCTAGGGCCGTATAACTTCTAACGTGACCTACGTGAAGACCCGAACCAGATGGATAAGGGAATTCTACTAAAATATAATATTTAGGTTTTTCACTTCCTGTTATAGCTTTAAATACCTCTTTACTATCCCAGATATCTTGCCATTTCTTTTCAATTTTTTTACAATCCATTTTTATATTTCCTTTCTAAAAATCTTCCTAATAACTCATATATTGCGTAAATAAGCGCTATTAAAAGAATGAAACCAATGATAAACTTTAATATAACATAAGTATCGATAACAAGCACCGTAACAGATACTAATGAAATAATAAAAGCATTAATAAGTGATATACAAAGTAACAATCGTTTTAAATTTAATGCATCTTTATTTAAATTAAATTTATTTATTAAATAAGATAATTCCATTAATTCATTATTTTTTTTCTTTCTTTTTTTCTTTAAATATTTTCTTTTAATAAAGAAATAATCAAATACAAAGATAACAATAAATAAAACTAAAAAAACTATTATTCCTGCTTCTAAACGACTAATATTTTCCATACTCACCTCAAAACTAAAAAAAGGTGTTACCTAAAGGGCGAATAATCGCGGTACCACCTTAATTTATATCTTTTTTGATTATAACGCATCACCTAAAACATCTAAAAGCAAGTTCATAATATTTTTGCTTATTAGTTTTCACCAACCACTAACTCTCTTGAAAGTAAAATATTATTACTACTCTTTCTTCACTTGTTTCATTAAACTATATTATATTAGATTTCTTCAATATATTCAAGAAGTTTTATAAACATTTTAATAAATATTGGATCTAAACCAGTTGATTTTAATTTTCTAATACCTATTCTTTTTTTATTCATTGGCATATCACTTAACATAATCGCCGCAATTCTTTCTTTTAATAAAGTTTCTATTTTTAAATCACTAATTATTTCATTTACATCTTCATTAATAATTCTTAAAGCCGCTATTTCCATATTACTACCAATACAATTAATAGTTAATTTCTTTTTAGTATCAACATTAGGTACTACCACAATAAAATCTTTTTCTTCAGTAAATGCTTCAAAATCATTAACTACCTCACCATCAATATCAATAATAATACGATCTGGAGCTTTGGTATTTCTAAAACGAAGACGATATTCTCTTTGTGGAGGCAAAATACTAGTTCTTCCTTCAAATGGTTCGATAGTTAAAATATAATTATCTTTATTATAATTAAAATTAATTTTATTTATTATATAATAACCTTCTTGATATTTATTAGATATACCATCATCTTCATATAAATTATAACTACTACTAGAACCACTAAAAATATCTATTTCCATTCTTTTAGGAATGCCTGTATAATTAATATTTTCATCTAATTTACATAAAGGAATAATAGAACCTTCTTTAACAAAAACTGGATAATCTTCATCTTTATAGAAAGTTACATAACGTTTACCACCAACAAACTTTTTACCTGTAGTAAAATCATACCAAATACCTTTAGGTAAGAAAACTTTTTCAATGGCACGGTTCATAATACGATCTTTTCCTTTAGTAATCGGCGCTACTAAAAGTTCGCTACCAAAAAAGTATTCATTACGGTAATCTGGTTCATCATAAAGTTCCGGATAATAATAATAAAGAGGTTCAACTAAAGGTAAGCATATTTTATGATATTTATAACTTTCTGTATAAATATAAGGAATTAATTTTTGTCTTAACTTACAATAATCCTTAACAATAGTATATGTTTTAATATCCCAACGCCAAGGTTCTCTTTTATAGAAAGCCCCTCTTTTAGCACTAAGGCGAAAAATAGGACTAAAACAAGCAAATTGAATATATCTTAAATATAATTCACTATCTTCTATACCACCTTTATATCCACCAATAGCGTGACTCCAAAAAGATAGCCCTATATTACTACTAGTCGAATTAAAATATGGCAAATACTTAAGGGTATCCCAACCAACACGTGTCTCACCCGAATAATGAACAGGATATTTATGAGCTGCTTTACCACCATTTCTTGATAAAAGCATTCCTCTTCGATCACTAAATTTTTTAAAGTCTGTGAAATGATAATAATTAAGAACTCTATTTAATACTTCATCTTTAGAATCAATCCAGAAAAAATCTACTCCTAAAGCATATAAAGGATTAATTAAATTATTTAAATAACTAGCAATAAAATTTTTATTTAAGACTTTAAAAGGAATTGGGTTACCATTATTCCAATTTAAATCTAGACACATTTGTTCATAACCCTTTGATATATTAGTTATGCCATCAAAACCATCTAGCTTAAGACCGATATGTACATCTAAATTATGCATATAATCTGTAAATTCTTTAGGGTTAGGAAATAAAGTTGTTTCAAAATCATACCCTGTTTTACTATTATTATCCCTTTTATGCCAAAATTCACTTAAAACAAGAACGGAAATCGGAATTTCGTGTTTATTAAAATTTTGAATTAAATTTTTGGTATCTTCAAAATTATATATTTGATCTCGATTCCACCAGATACCTAAAGCGTATCTCGGTATTAAAGGAGGATAACCTGAAAGTGTAAAATAATCTCTTAAGCATAAACCAAAATCTCTTCGATAAACAAATAAATAAAAATCAGTTCTTTTTACTTCATTTGGGACTATATAGCCATCGGCATCAATAAACATTGTATGTGAATCATCTAAAGTAGCAAAACCATCTGTAGAATATAAGCCATTTGATAAGACTGTTTCACTTCCAAACTCTTCAATACTAAAAGCACTACCTTTAAAATTTCTGGCTTCTGGATGGCCATAATACCATATTTTATCTGTATTTAAAAGTTTAACTTTAAGATTAGAATCGGGTACTAAAGATGAACCTTTAAAAGGTTTTTCTTTAACATATTGTAATTTAAAATATTTAGTTTCAATTACTAACAATTTTTCATTTTGATCTACTTTCATTTGAGGCATAGGAAAATGTCTGTTATGAACCATTTCGGTTGGGCCATCATAAAAAATTCCATTCAAAGAATATTCAAAACGGATTAAACGTTCACTTAAAACAGTTATTCGGTAATTCTTACCACGAAAAACTGTCCTATTGTCAACCATAAAATTACTAGGATTAATTTTAAAATGTTCACCAATACTAGCCATAACCTATCCTTCTTTATTTTCTATATAATAAGAATACCAAAAATTCACTTTTATTTCAATCTAAAATAATTATTTATTTGTGGAAAACTAATTAATTTTCAACAACTTAAAAAGGAAGGAATAATTTCCTTCCAAAGAGTTAAGTCTATGAGGTTTTTACGAGTTTTCCTTCTCGATGATTAATCGTCCTTAATGGCTGGTTTATAACATTTTCTATTATCACTAGAATAACTTACCCAATCCATCGGACATACATATTTATCTTGATCTTCACATTGATAACTCCCAGTTTGGTCATACCTGTATTCATTGATTTCCTCGATCCAATAACACTCGTCGTCGGCGCACGGCGTCTTTTTTCGTCCCGCCTCACAGGACCTCCAACTAGTATATCCAAAACCCACCTGACTTAACGCCGTACCACAAACCCAGCTACATACTCGCTCCGGTCCCTTATTTTCTCCATCCTTAACACATATATATCCTTCAGTAGAATTCTCTTTACTAGGATCAAGGGTCAATACTCCTTCTAAACAATAATATTCTGGCTTTGTTGTAATATCTTTACTTTTATAATCATATCTACCAGAATTATCTATAACCATAGCTTCAATTGTATATTGTTTCCCAGCAGACAATCCTGTACTAATCGTACAGCTTCCTTCATCATTTGCTGTAATCCAATTTTCGCCTGCCTTTCGACATTGTTTACTCTTTACTCCTAAAGTATCCGTTCCATTAATCAATATTTGTATGCTTGTAGATTTGATAATTTCTTCAATTATATTAACCTCTGTTGGATTTTGGGTATCTAATGTTATTATTTTAGTTGAATTGGTATTAACTTCTGATTCATTCCCAGCTTTATCTTTTACTTTTAAATTGACTGTGTGGTCTCCTTCTGTTTCATTTGTTAAAGTATAATTTTGATTTGTTATTGTTATTGATGTGTTATTAATGTAATTACAACTATTACTATCCTCATATATACAATAACTTTCTATATTATCCTCTGTTATATTTGCATTATATGTTATATCTTTTGTATGAGTGTAGCCATCTGTTAATGCATAATCTTCACTTGCTTTTGTTCCTGTTAATGTAAATGTATTTATTACAGGTTTTGTTTTATCCACTGTTATTGTATCTTGTTTTACTTCTGATATATTATTCGCTTTATCTTTTAAATAGATATGTAATGTTTTTAATCCATCTTTAGTATCTTTCAATGAATAACTATTTGACTCAGCTAGTGGATACCAATTACAATTATCACTACCTTCTGTTTCATTTATACAATATTGTTTTACATCTTCTTCTGTATCTGTATATTCTACTGTAAATGGTAAACTATCTGTTTGATAACTAAAACCATTATTTAATTCTTGATTACTACTTGTTTTTCCTTTTACATTAAAAGTAGTTATTATTGGTGTTTCATCTTTATCAAAATATAAATTACAATAAATTGTATTACTACTCTCTATTGTTATACTTCCATCTATTACTTCATTTACTAAATTTTGTGTTGGTTTATATTCTATTGGTTTATTATTATATCCATAACATTCTGTTTTTTCTTCATTTAATAAATATCCTTGATTAGGAAATGTTTCACTACTTGATGGATTATAATCTTCACTTCCAACTGTTTGTTGTAAATATATATTAAATTCTTTTCTTTCAATCTTTATTACTTTATTTTTTTCTACTATATTATTATCTTTCTTTAATATTAAAAATACATTTAACGTTGTTAACATTATAATTGATATAATTATTATTAATTTATTTCTCATATTCCTATCTCCTCAAACCAACATCACGTTGGTATTTTCAACAAAATAATACCAACAAATTGTATGCTTGTCAAGAGTGATATGAATATTAGATAGGAGAATATTAATGAAAATAACAGCAAATAACTATAGGGCTAATGAAGTATTTAAAATGATAAGAGAATATACAGGCAAAACACAAAAAGAATTTGGTGAAAGTATAAACCGAAGTAAAACAGCCATCCAATATTATGAATATGGAGAAAGAAATTTTGACTTTGAACTATTATTAGAAATATGTAAAAAAGAAAATTTAATTATAACTATTGAATCAAAAAAATAAAATTCTAAAGGTGCACTTTAGAATTTTTATTTAGTTATTATATTTGTTTTTCATTTCTTCAATAAATTCTGAATTAGTAAAATAATCTAATCCCATATGTTCTTTAACTTTCTTTAAAGTATTATTTGCTCTTTTATTAGCTTTATCAGTTCCTTCTTTTAATATTTCTAATACATTATCTAAATCTTTAGCTAACTCTTTCTTTCTATCTCTAATTGGTCCGATTAATTCACATAAGATAGAACATAAAAACCTTTTAATTGTGACATCTCCCAAACCACCTTTTTGATAATGTTCTTTTAATTCTTGTAAATTATGATAATCACTTAAATATTTTTCAAAATGTTCATCTTTACAAAAAACATCTAAATAAGTAAATACAACATTGCCTTCTATTTTACCTGGATCTGTTACTTTTATATGATTAGGATCGGTATACATTTGCATTACTTTCTTCTTTATTTCTTCATCCGAATCATCTAAGTAAATGGCATTACCTAAGCTTTTACTCATTTTTGCTTTGCCATCAATTCCTGGAAGACGTCTTGCATTTTTACTATCTGGTAACACTTCCTTAGGTTCAACTAAAACATCTCCATAAATACGATTAAAAGAATGTACGATTTCTTTAGCTTGCTCAAGCATTGGTAATTGATCTTCTCCCACCGGAACAATTGTAGTTTCAAAAGCTGTTATATCAGCAGTTTGACTAACCGGATAATTTAAAAATCCTGATGGAATACTTTCTTCAAATCCTCTTAATTTTATTTCTGTTTTAACTGTTGGATTACGCATAAGTCTAGATAAAGTAACTAAATTCATATAATAAAAAGTAAGTTCTGTTAAAGCACTAACTTCTGACTGAATAAAAATAGTAACTTTGTGTGGATCTATACCACAAGCTAAATAATCTAGGGCAACTTCTAAGACATTATCTCTTACTTTTTTAGGATTAGCAAAATTATCAGTTAGAGCTTGAGCATCAGCAATCATAATATACATTTCATCATAGTTACCTTCATTTTGTAATTTTAAACGATTTAAAATTGAACCAACGTAATGACCTAAATGTAGTTTACCTGTCGGTCTATCACCAGTTAATATAATTTTTGTCATAATACCACCTCTTTAATTTTATCAAATTTATTAAAAAAAGTCTTTAGTTAATTTACTAAAGACAAGATTTTATAATATTTATCTTTTTAATGTTCTTTCGTTCTTTTTAGTTTCTTTGGCAAATTCAAAAATTGAATCTGGCAAACCAGCATTTAGACTCTTATCTTTCAAATCACTTTTACTTATCATATAACCTTTAGAACTTAAAATATAGTCATCTGCTCTTGCATAACCTTGCTCATTAAAAGGAGTAGCGGCTAAAAAAGCTGCGAGTGCTGGATACCCTTCATTATATTCTTTAAAACTTTTGAGTTTTCCCAAAATATCTATATAATAATAAATATATATGTCATAATGTTGCTGAATTAAGAGTGATAAAGGAATTTCTCCTTTACTAAAAGCATTTATTTTTTCAAAAGACAGAAAATAATATTCCTCTTCATACTTAGACATTGTTATTAATGAATTTAAATATTCAAAGTTTCTATTAATCCAAGTAACATAGCCATCTTTTCCTACCATTGCCAAACCATATTCATTAAAATCTAGAGCTACATCATAACGATAAGGTAATAAAGCATTGTCCTCTTCTCTTACATAACCATATTCGCCATTTTTAGTTTTTACTACTTTAAAGCCATTAACAAATGATTCATTTTCAAAAATAATTTCATCTGTTTTTGTAAGTCTCCCTTTTAAAGGCAAGTTAATACTTACAACTGTAGTTTTACCTCCCTCATATTCTATAGAATAATTTAATATTTTTTCACCAAACTGATATCTACGTCCATCAAAACTTAACGATTTTACTTTTTCATTTTCCATAACAAACCTCCATATGAATAATATTTTAACAGATTACTATTATTTTGCAACCATTAATTTACCAAACATATTTTATAATAGGAAGTGATTACGTTGCTATATGAAACAGATTCAAAACAAATAAAACCAGGCCAAATATTCATTGCCATTAATGGTCATACAGTTGATGGTCATAATTATATTGAAGAAGCTATTAAAAATGGTGCGAGTAAAATAGTGGGAGAAAAAGATTTAAACTTATCTATTCCCTATGAAAAAGTACCAAATAGTAAAGAATATTTAAAAGAACATTTAGTTAATGAATATAGTGATAAATTTAAAAATTTAAAAATAATTGGGATAACTGGGACAAATGGTAAAACAACTAGTTGCTATTTAATTTATCAAATGCTTCAAAAATTAGGCCAAGACGTAGCTTATATTGGCACCATTGGCTATTTTCACAGAAAAGAATATATACCTCTTAATAATACCACTCCTGATATATTAACATTATATAAATTATTATTACATTCTACTAAATTAAATGTTCAATATATTGTAATGGAAATATCAAGCCATAGTTTATATGAAGAAAGAATTAAAGGATTAAATTTAGAAGCGGCTGGATTTACTAATTTAACAAGTGAACACTTAGATTTTCACAAAAATATGGAAGGCTATTTAGAAAGTAAATTAAAAATATTAGATTATTTAAAAGATGATGCCAAAATATTAATAAATGCTGATGATTTATATGCTGATTATTTTAAAAGGGATAAAAACTTTCAAACTTATGGCTTAAATGGTGATTATCAAATAAAGAGTTATGAATTAAAAGTTAATGATACGAAAATTAATTTTTTATATCAAAATAAAGTTTATAATGTTGAAACTAATCTAACTGGTTTATTTAATGTTTATAATTATTTACAAGCTTTAAGTATTTTAAATAGTATTGGTTTTAATATTGATGATTTAATTAAAATTAGTAAAGATATCTACCCTCCTAAAGGAAGATGTGAAACATATAAAATTAATAATAGTTATGTCGTTATAGATTATGCTCATACACCTGATGCCGTGAGCAAAGTTTTAAATTCATATTTAGAAATCCCGCATCATAATATTATCACTATCATCGGTTGTGGGGGCGAAAGAGATAAAGTCAAAAGGCCTTTAATGGGAAGTATTGCTACTAATAATTCCAAGTATGTTATATTTACTAATGATAATCCTAGAGGAGAAGATGAGAAAAATATCATAAATGATATAATAAAAGATAATAATAACCATAATTATGAAATTATTTATGATCGAAAAGAGGCAATTATAAAAGGGTTAAGTTTATTAGAGGATAGTGATATTTTATTAATTCTTGGGAAAGGGCACGAAAATTATCAATTAATAAAAGGGATTAAATATCACTTTGATGATGCCGAAATAGTTAAAGAATACATTAAAAATAAGGACTGAAAAGGGTCCTTATTTTTAATTTAACTATTTTCTTTAATCATTTTAATAATGATATTTTCTAAATAAGTTAGTTTATCTGAAGTAGCAATTTTATCTAAGTATATAGGTTTACCATAGATTATTTTGGGTTTACCTAAAAATTTCATCTTCCCTACAATAGCAAAAGGAATAATTGGGGATGAACTTTCTTCAGCCATTTTTATTACCCCTGGTTTAAATGGTAAAATAATATCATCTTTATGAAAAGTACCCTCCGGAAATATCCCAATAACTTCTTCTTTATTTAATAAATTAATCGCTTGTCTTATTACTTCGGGGCTTCTTCTTCCTCGGTCGACAGGAATAAGTCCCATCTTCTTAAAAATAAAACCAAAAGGTCCTTTAAATAATTCAATTTTACCTAATATATGCACTACTCTTTTAGTTCCCCTAAAAAGAAAATAAGCATCAAAATAACTAGTATGATTACCCGCTAAAATACAACGTCCTTTTAAAGGAATATTTTCACTACCTATCACTTCATCTTGAAAAAATAAATGACCAACATTCCTAATTATCAAAGTAACTACTTTATAAAATATATTATGATTTTTTTTCATATTACAATAAACTATTTATTCCTGAATTAATTATTCCAATTAATAAATTATAAATAAAAATATAAGTAACTATTAAGAATGTTGCTATACAAGCGGTATGAAAATATATTTTAAGATTTTTATTATCAATAGGAATTAAATCACTAACTAATTCAAATATAATAACAAGAAAATAAATTATCCCAATAATTGAAGTAATTACGCCAAGGGGAGCATAAATCATTCCTATAATTGGTGATATAATAGATATTACTACCACCAAAGGAATTAATGCGGTTATTATACTAGCTACTAATTTAAGAAAGTTACTATTTTTCTTAATGATTAAACTACCTAAATAATATATACCAGCAATACCTATAATTATAAAGGCATATAATAAAATATTTTGGCCAATAACTTTAATGTAATTTATATTTTTGAGATTTTCAAAAACCCATCTAGTTTCGCCAGTCCAAATTGATGTAACTTTAACTGCATTAAACATTGTAGATATTAAATTTAAAATAGTTAAAAAGCCAATAACTATTGCTCCTAAAATAGAAACATTTTTTATATCATTTAAATTTTCTTCTTCTAATTTAAAATTATCATATGGTTTTAGGCAAGCATAAATAAGATATTTTAAGTAATTAAAATTACCTTTACTTTTAACAACTGGTTCCATCTTAACTTCAGCATTTTCATTCTCTATTTCTTTATTTTTTTCCTCTTCTTTATTTAAAGGGGCACCACAAGAAACACAATAATTAGCATTTGCATCATTATTAAAACCACATTTTGGACATCCATTATTATTCATTTTTCATCACCTTTATTACCAAACTATCACAAAATAATTATTTTGACAATATTTTTTTAATTATTTGACATTAAAACATTTTATCAATATTATTAGGGACTTTATCATTTACAACTTTTGATATTATTTTATCACTTTGTTCTTTGGATATTTTTTTACCCGTCATTTTACTTAAGGTATCTATTACTTCTCTTAAAGTATTTTCATCTTTCATATTTCCATTTTGTAACTTAGTAGCTAAATCTAAAATGGTATTTTTATCTACCTTTGTTCTCTTCTCTACTTTATTAAAAAAAGAATCACTTAAATTCATACAACACCTCTAGTTATATTGTATGAGAGTAATTCTTTTTTAGTTCTCATAGTTATTTTTTAAA
>CANRDM010000022.1 GCA_947629365.1 uncultured Bacilli bacterium | reverse complement strand
AGAGTAATTATCTCAACTCTTTTGCTACTAAAACTTCCCTCTTTTAAAAGCTCATCAATCTTTTCTTTAACATTTTTGACTTCCATTGCATAAACTTTTTTTTGCTTTTCATCTAAGTCTATAAAAATATTATTTTCTATTTTATCTGGTAATTCTTTTACTACATCATTCTTCTTTCTTCTTAAAATAAAAGGTGATGTTAAAGCTTTTAAGTTAGCAATTTTTTGGTTAGCTAACTCGTCTAAATCTTTAAAGTGATATTTTTCATTAAAACGACTAGTACTACTTAAATATCCTGGCATTATAAAATCAAAAATACTCCATAACTCTAAAATGGAATTTTCAAGGGGAGTTCCGGTTAGGGCAATTTTAGTTTTTGCCACTATACTTTTAACAGCTTTAGTTATTAAAGCATTAGGGTTTTTAATATTTTGAGCTTCGTCAATAACACATACTTCAAAATTAAAATCTTGATATAGTGATATGTCCTCTCTTAAAGTACCATAAGAAGTAATAAATACTTCTCCATCTTTAGCATTTATCATTTTAATTCGACTATCTTTATTACCAGTTAAAACTTTAACATTAAACATTTTATCAAAAAAAGTAAATTCTTTTAACCAATTATAAACAAGGGAAGTAGGACAAACAACTAAAAATTTACTATCTTTCTTTTGTTCATAAATCTTTCTAAAAAAGTAAATGGTTTGAATCGTTTTACCAAGGCCCATTTCATCAGCCAAAATTCCCCCTAAATCACACATATATATGTTATATAACCATTCAACTCCCGTAATTTGATAAGGTCTTAATAATTCTTTTTCTTCCTTTTTAAAAGTTAGCTTTTTATCCTTATATTCATTAAAATTATTAATAAAGTTATCAAATAAGTTATTAGTTTTTATATTGGGATATTTCTTTCTTTTTAAATAATCCAAATAAATAGCTTGATACTTTGGTATTACGCCTTCATTATCTTTTAAAGAAATATCCAAATCATCTAATAAATTACTTAAATCATTGATTGATTCATCTTCTAAAGATACAATATCTCCATTTTTTAAACGATAATATTTTTGTTTATTTCTTAAAGATTTAACTAAATTAGATATTTCTTCATCACTTATATTATCAATACTAAATGAATAATGCATAATATTATCTTCCCCAATAGAGAAATTACTATTGACGTTGACTTTCTTTTTAATATTAGTATTTTTAATTTTTTCTGATGTATATACTTCATATTTTTCCGCTAATTCTGGTAACCCATTTTCTAAAAAATTAACAATTAATTCTAAATCATTTAAATATATTTTATTATTTTCAATCTTAAAATAATAGCTTTCAATATTATTTAATACTTCATATTCATATTCTATATCACGAAGCAAGTCTTTTGTATCAGCAAAATAATCTATTTCCGTATTATTATAGATAAATTTAATTTGACACATTATTTCATTAGCAAGCATATCAAAATATAATTTAACATTTGGTTTCATAAAAGACATTACTTCTTTTAAATCATCATCTACTTTTAAATCATTTTTAATAATTGGTAATATTCCTTTATTAAAATTATCTAAATCATCTTTAGAAAATTCTAAGTTACTAATATTATTTTCATCAAGTAACTTTAATAATTTTTGATAATCTTTATTATTATAATATATTTCATTTTTATATAGTACATATTCATAATTATTAGTAAGAGGTAAAATATTTTCATTATTAAAACTTAAATTATATAGATCATCTTTTTTACTTAAATTTATATCAATGGGTAAATTATCTTTAATACCATTAACAAGCCCAATATCTTCAACATAAAAATTTCTATTTTTTAAAAGTTTTAAAAGTCTTAAAGCATTTGCATTTTCAAATGTTAATTGACCATAACAATAGTTACCATTATCGATAATAAAATTTAATAATTCTTCATCTTCTTTAGTAAAATAATATTCGTCTTTATTATAATTAAAAGATTTTCCAAATAATACTTCGCCATCACCGTCTTCATAAACTTTGATAAATTGATTATACTTGGAATTAACAGCATATAAACGATCATAACCAATTTTTAATTTTAAATAGATATATGTCCGATAATAATTATTAATGTCCAAATAATATTCTACTTTCAACTCTTTTTTTACCAACTTTTTAGCATTAGTAAAACTATTCAAAATCATTTTGGAAATACTTTTATTATCGGTTTTAATACTTTCAAACACTTCTGAATTCATTATAACGGCCGGAATATGAGCACAAGAATGAAAACGGCCAAAATCATAACAATTACAGTAAAAGGTTCTTATTTGTTCATTATACATCGTTATTTTTACTGTAGCTTTCGAAGAATAATAATTATCAGCAACTTTAAATGTGTAACCTTTAATAAGGCCAGTATCATTTTTGTTTACTAATTCAATATCTTCATAATCATAATAGTTAGCCTCTTCAAAATGCCTTTCTAAAATATAACCATCAATTTGATCTAGTAATTTTTCTCTCATAATTCAACCTCGATTTCCATTACTATAACAAATGTTTGTAGAAATGTAAACAATTTTTAATTATTATTTTTAAAATCATTATACCAGTTACCCAATTTATCTTTGACACCTTCAAAAAGAGAACTACCAACATCTTTTAGAAGTGACCAAGCATCTTTAGTATATTTAACAAATTCATCTTGAGCATTAATTATATCTTGATAATATTTTTCACCTAGCATATCTTTGCTAAAATTTTTAATATTTTCACCACCTTTTTTAATTAGCTCACTAGCTTTATTAAAGGCATCTTTAGTACTATCAGCAATGCTTTCTTTATAATTAGGAAAATGTTTTTCGATTTTATTATCAATATTATTAATTAATTTTAAAACTTTTTCTTTACCTTTCTCAGTTAATTCAGCAAATGTAATATTATTTATTTTTCCATCATAAAAGACAAAATCTACCAAGGTTATAAAAACACCTTTAGCTTTATTTCTACTATCTTCATTTTTATCATCAAGTAGCAAAGTATCAACTTTTTTATTCATTTCTAGAACTTTATTAATGACTTCTATATCTTTAGAAGAATAACTAACTTCTTCCAAACTTTCATCTTCTTCATTTGAAGTAATATTAGAATAATCCTCAAAAGTATTTTCGGTATTATTACCTACTTCTTCTTCATTAATTGCATCATTTACATCACTATTTTCATAATTATTACTATCTACTTTATTAGAAACATTATTATCTTTTGTTACATCGCTTGTTTTTATATTAGAAGTATTACAGCCAGCTAAAAAAATAATTAAAAATAAAATCAAAATATATTTTTTCATAAACATCGAACATATTTTACCATAATTTTAAAAAAATTTAAATATTTGTTTGACAACAACGTGCCGCACGTGTTACAATTATATTAGGAAAGGAGATAAAGAAGATGAACAATAAGATTATTAGTGAAATCAGAAAGAAGCAAGATGAATTAATAGTAATGATTAATACTACTTTTGATCAAATAGTTAATGATGTTAACAAATTAAAAAATATTAATAATACTAGTAATCAATATGAACTTATATACCCTTTAACAAACGCCGGTGGTTTTAAAGGTAAAAAAGTAATTGCGGTTATTATAAATGGCAAAAGACATATTGCAGCCACGTGGAAAATTGCTGTTAAACTCATTTTAGAAGATGCCCTTTCTGATAGACGAACTAAACAGAAAATATTAGATTTAAGAGATATTATTTTAGGACGAACAAGAAATAGACTATCAAAAAGTTCTAAAGGAATGCGCAGCCCTTTAGAACTTGAAAAAAATCTATATCTCGAAACTCATTATGATACGGAATCACTGATTAAATTACTATTAGAAATTTTAAATGCGGCAGCCTACGATTATAGTAATATCAGAATTGTCATTAAAAATTAATAATTATGAATAGCCTTTTGGTTATTCATTTTTGTTTGTTGAAATATTCTTATATTTTTGGTTAAAATTTCTAATTAAAACGATAAAAGCACAAATAAAAGTAATGGTGTACATTAGTAAAAAAGCTAATTCCCATATTTTTTCAAATAAATGGTTAGTGGTTAAAATTTCTATATAGTTATAGCCAATATCTCTTACTAAATCAAAGGGTAATTTTAATAATATTAAAATTAAAATAGTATATACAATTTCCCAAATCATTTTCTTTTTAGTCTTAGAATCTTTCCCTACAAAAACATTTCTTAAGTCATTTATAGTATCCATTATATTATTAAATATTCCTTTATTTAATTTTTTATAATCAATACCTCTACTTTGATAAATTGCATTAGCAATATTTTTTATATTAGCTTTTTCATCATTTAAAGCTACATCATACCTTGCTATTTCTTTTTTTCTTTCTTCCTCTAATAAAAATTGCAATTCTTTGTTTAATTTTTTTATATTCTCTTCTTTCATTATCATCAACCCAATCATATTATATCAAATATATTTCATTAAAAAAAGTAGATTTCTCTACTTTAATTTTTAATTTTTCTTACTAATAATAATTAGTCCAACAAAGCCACCAATTAAAACAACACAAACACTAACAATAATTACTATATCACTTGTACCTAATTTAGTTGTTTCTGTTTTAGGCATAATATCACAGCTTGCAGCGCCGTGTTCTTTTACCATTGCTGATAAGTCAAATTTTTCTTCTTCAGCCTTAAGAGCTACTTCATCTTTATATTTTTTATTGCTTTGTTCTTTAATTATTCTATCATATAAATCATCTAAGTTATCAGCCCCAACTTGTAAGTAATCACCAACGACAATTGTTGGAGTAGCAAGTCTTTCTGTGTCTTCATCGTGCATTTCTAACATATCTTGCATTAATGATAAAGCATTTTCACTTCCTAGTATCCAAGATGCATTATTCGGATTAGTATAATCAGTTCCACACCATACTTCAACGTTAACAAGTTCAAAAGCATCAGGATCTTCTTCTAATTTACCTTCAAAATAATCAAAAGCGGCTTCACAAGCTGAACATCCATTTTTAGTAAACATATATACTTTTACATCGTTTTTAGCATAACTATATGGTATAAAAATAATTAATGAGATCAACGCAACTAAACTAAAATATATTTTTTTCATTTTTACCTCCATAATCAAATTATAGCAAATATACTATTAGTTTTAAAGTTTTTTCTCTAATGTTTTGTATATTTTCACAATTCTTACGATTATTTCTTTATCATCTATATCGATTTTATTAGTACTAATTAATGTGGCTAGACCATTTGCATATAGCCATATATGCATAAATAAATCTTTAGCTTCAGCAAAAGTATAGCCTTGTTTATTAACTAAATTAATAATAGCTCCTTGATTCCATTTTTCATTTAAAACATCATCAATGCTTTCCCATTTTAAATTATTAGCTAAAAATAAGCTATTAAATAAATTCTTATAGTATTTAGCAAATTCAACATAAGCAACACATAAAGTAACTAAAGCTTTTTTGTTATCAACTCGACTAGTTATAAATTCGTCATATTGCTTATATATTTCTTTGTAAATATCTTCTTTTATTTCATCCATATTTTGATAAATACGATATAGTGGTTTAGTTGATATTTTTAATTCTTTGGCTAAATCCCTAGCATTAAGTGAATCCCAACCTTTTTTATTAATCATTACAACAGCTTTTTTAATTATAGTCTCTTTTTCCAACTTACAACTTGCTGGCATATTATCACCCCTCTAGTAACTATTGTTACCATAATTATAATATCTTTATTCCCACTTGTCAAATTTTTGCTTACTAATACATTTATTAGCAATTTTGATTGACATCACCGGTATTTTATGGTATAGTAAATGCCGTTTATAAAAAAAGAGGGGGAAATTATATGAATTTTTATGAAGCCTTAATTGTATTTGGATTAAATAGTGATTATACAGAAGAAGAATTAAACAAAAAGTATTATTCACTAGCTAAACAATATCATCCAGATACTTTAGCTAATAAACCAGCAAAAGAACAAGCATCATCTGCTGAAATGTTAAAGAAGATAAATGAAGCCAGGGATATTTTGAGTAAAAGCTTAAAAGAGGGAAAATCATCTCAATATAGACCAAACTTTTCTAATTATACTAGCAGTCAAAGTGAAGCTCGTAAAATAGATTTAAAAAAACGCAAAGAAAAGGTATTAAGTTTTATTGAAAAAAATAGATATTTTAGAAGTGATATCAGAAAAGAATTTATGGGAACAATATATAATTTTAATTCATTTGTAACCAAATATATAACATATGTAGACAATGCTGAAAGCATCGATTTAGTCGATAACTTCTTTGACAGTTATAAAAAAGAACTAAAAGTTTGGTATCATACATTTAAAAATATCTATTTTAATAGATACCTTATACCTAAAAGTTTTGACTTTGAAATTGATATTAATTTATCATTGGATGAATTTTATGAAAAATTAGAAAATATTAAAGAAGAAAGTATAAAAGTTCTTTTTGTCAAAGAAGTTGATGATATAATTAGACCTTTTAAGTCTAATAAATATTATGAAGATTTAAAGAGTCTAATTGAAAATTTAAGAAATGAAACTGTTAAAAATATTCTCGATATTGATTCAAGCCTTTATGATTATAAAACTAACGAAAAGTATTATTTAGATGAACTTAAAATGAATATTGAAATATTATTTAAAAGAATAGCAGCTAATAAACCGCTTTACTTAAATTTATTAAGTTTAGTAAATGAAAAGCACTTACCTTTTAATTTAGGAAAATTAAAGGAATCACTAACTGATTATTTATTTCCTATTTATTATCAAGAATTAAAAGATGAAGTTAAACATTATTTAGAGTTAGATGAATATTATGAAGAAGTATTAAATATCACAAATGGTTTAACAAGTAGATATCACTTTGCCCTAAATCATTCAGATGATCCATATTTTAAATCACAAATAACTAAACTATACCACAAAATTAAAAACTTCCTTGCTAAAGATCATAATATTAATATTCAAAGCCTTCGCTTTTTAAATAAAATTGATTTTACCAATTATGAAGAAGCCGTAAGAATATTTGATAAAGTAGTAAATAATATTATAACTCTTAAAAATGTCGAAATTTATTTATGCAATTCAACAATTCCAAAAATACAAATTAGAATCGATAATGAAGAATATGGATTATTACACATTAATAATGAAAATGTTGTTTATAAAGATACCAATCTTGATGGTATTAAAATGCCACTCGATGCGTTTATGGATAATGCTAGTACTTTATTCCTTAAATTTGTGTATAATAATGAAGAATTTATTGGTCTTTATAGATTTAATAATATCCTTCTTTGCTTACATAATGGTCATTTAGAATTCTTAAGTGATATAGAATTAATCCATATAGAAACAATTGATAAAAGTAAACTTGGTAGGTATAAAAGCAAAGATTATGTTAAAGGTTTAATAATCAATCAATATTATCAATATATTGAATTATGTAAAAAAGAAAAGAAAATTTTCAATTTAAATGATTTTGAAAATGATAATTTAAAAAATTTTAAAAAATAATTTTTAAATCAACTAATAAGGAATGGTTATATATGGTTTTACAAGAAGCTCTAAAATTATTTGGGCTAAATAATAATTATACAGAAGAAGAATTAAATAAAAAATATTATGCTTTAGCTAAAAAATATCATCCAGATGCTTTAACTAATAAATCAGCTGAAGAACAAAAGACCTCTGCTGAACAATTTAAAAAAATAAATGAAGCCAAAGATATTTTAAGTAAAGCTTTAAAAGGCGAAAAGAACCGAGCTGGAAGAAAAAAAGATAATTATAATTACACAAGTTATAATTATGATCCGAAAGAGAATTATGAAGATTTAAAAAAATATAAAGGTGAAATTTTAGATTTTATTGGAAAAAATTCCTTTGTAAGTAGGGAAGTTAAAGATGAATATAGTAAAATTATATATGATTTTATAACCTTTGTTTCGGAATATAAAATGTTTATCACAAAAGAATATGATAAAGATATAATAGATAATTTATATGATAGATATAAAACAAAGCTTAGAGAATGGTATCAAAGATTTAAAGAAGATTTTTTTACTAAGTGTAATATACTTTTAGAGGTACCTTTTGACATTAATATTAATTTATCTATTAATGCATTTTATGAACATTTAATAAAGTTTGAACATAATTATGAAAAAGTTATAAACGAAATAGATGATATAATATATCCTTTTAAACATTATGCTTATTATGATGAGATTAAAGACGAAATTGAAAAATTAAGAAAAAAAACAATTATTGACGTTTGTGATAACTATAATAAAAAACATTATTGCTATCAAAATTTACAAGATGATATTAATAATTTATTTGAATTTTATTCTAGTAATAAGCCATTATATTTAGAGTTAGAAGAAATAATAAATAAAGATAACTTACCTTTTTATGCCCAACTTGAAGAACTTAAAGGAAACATTTATAAGCCAACATTTCAACTTTATTATATGAAGTTAAAGTTGGAAGTTAATCGTTTAGGAGGTATGCTTAATCATTACGGTGAAATAAGGGAAATTGAAAATAATCTAACTATTAAATATAATGACGCTATTAAAGATATAAAAGATAAAATGCATAGAGATATGATAGGTTACTTATACAATAAGATAATTAATTTTTTAGGAAGCAAAATTGAGACAAGTTTTGAAAGCCTTCAACTACTTAATAAAATTAATTTTGTTAATTTTGAAGAAGATTTAAATATTTATAAAAGTGTTACTGAAAATTTAATTACTGATAAAAAAGTTGAAATTTATTTAAGAACAAATAGCACTGATACAGTAGCGGACAAACACATTAAAATTGATAGTGAAGAATATGATATAGCATTTGTTAACAATGAAAAAGTAATAAATGAAATTTATAATAATATAGATAATAGCGTTATATCTTTAGATGAATTTATGAATCTTGCCAATGAATTTTTTGTAACATTTGATTGGAAAGGTGAACACTGTGTGGGACTTTACCGTATTAGTGGTTTAGTTTTATGTATTTATAGAGGTCATTTAGAATTTTTAAGTGGTGTTATGATAGCAAATATCGAATTTCCTGAAGAAAAAGACTTTGGTAAACTACGATGGAAAAAATTTATTAAAAGTTTAATTATTAATGAATCTTACCGAGATATTGAAAAATTTAAAGAAAAGAATAAGAAAAAGAAAATCGTAAGATAAAAAGACTGATTATCTTTTGGTATAATCAGTCTTTTTTATTATTTTTTGTTAACGTTCTACTCATAGGTTTTTCTTGCTCTACTTCTTCATTAGTTCCTACAAGGGGTATTGGCGAGCCAAAAGTATCATACTCATAATATGCACGGTACATTCCTGGGGTATCTTGAGACTTTTGTAAATAAAAACTATTTTTTTCGCTTGTACCATTGGTTAAACGATGAGGTCGATATGTAAGCTTACTATAATCAATATTTGGCCGTTTAATTTTTTTATCTTCCATAAAGCCTCCTACTTATCTCTAATCGTAGCGTTATATTTATGACAAATATTATCAATTATTTTATTAAATACTTCCATTACTTCTTCTTCGGTTAAAGTTCTTGTTTTGTCTTCAAATGTTAAATTATAAGCAATTGATTTTTTATTCTCATCTATTTTATCGCCAGTATAGACATCAAAGATTTTAACGTTAGTTAAAAGTTTACCACCAAAAGCTTTAATATCTTTAACTAAACTTTCCGCTGGTATGGACTTTTCTAAAACAAAGGCAACATCTTTTTCAATGGTAGGGTATTTATTAAGTTCACTATATTTAATATCGCTTGTTTTATGAGTAAATAAACTTGTTAAAGATAATTCACAAACATAAATATCTTCTTTGGTAACATTTGGATGTAGTTTACCAAAATAACCAACTGGAGTACCATCGACAATGATTTCACTATTAATCTTTGGATGAATTTCTTTTGGTAAATTTTCACTAAGTTTTAAAGAATAGCGATTAGTTAAACCTAAATATTCAAGCAAGTTTTCTACTACTCCTTTAATTAAATAAAAGTCGGTTTGATAATTTAGACTATTCCAAGTATTAAATAAATATTTACCAGTCATTACAAATGCTAGTTTTGTATCTTCAACATATTCATTATCTACTTCACTATAAACATTAGCTATTTCATATAAATAAATATCTCTATTCTTTTTATTTAAATTATAATTTACTACTTCCATTACAGAATTAAGTAAGCTTTGTCTTATAATACTTCTTTCTTTTAACATTGGTTTTAATAGTTTAATTGGAGTATTAAACTTATAATTATATTTATTAGTGTCTTCTTCCCCAATTAAAGTATAGGTTCTTATTTCATTAAATCCTAAAGTACGCATTCTTTTAGAAACAATTTTTCTAAATTTAATATTATCCCGATAAACACCTTTTTTAGTTCTAATTAAAGGGAGAGTTGGTTTAATATTATCATAACCCATTAATCTTCCTACTTCTTCAATGATATCTTCTTTTTGAGGGTATATATCTTGCCTTCTATTAGGTACTTCTACTTCATATTCACTATTTTTTTCGTGATATGTAAAACCTAAATTAGTAAGAGTTTCTTTTACATCATTATCTTCTACTTTCATACCTAATATAGAGTTAAAATCTTTTAATGTGACTTTAATAACTTTTGGTGTTTTATCTACTTTATCATAAGAAATACTTCCTTTAACTATTTTAGCATCAGCATATTTTTCTAGTAAATGGCAAGCTCTTTTTAAAGCAAGAAGACAGTATTCATAATTAAGTGGCTTTTCAAAACGAAGACTTGCTTCACTACGTAACCCTAATCTTATTGAAGTATATCTTATATTATAGGGATTAAACATTGCTGATTCAATTAAAATATTTTTAGTACTCTCTGTAATGCCTGAGTTAAGGCCACCCATAACACCAGCCACACATAAAGGTGTATTACCATCGGTAATTAAAATATCATCTTTTATTAAATCTCTTTCTTCTTTATCTAAAGTAATTATTTTTTCACCGTCTTTAGCCATTCTAACAACTATTTTATCGCCAACAACATCTTTATCAAAGAAGTGAAGAGGTTGACCGTATTCAAGCATAACATAGTTAGATATATCAACAACATTATTAATACTTCTTACTCCTGCCACTTCAAGACGATGTTTAATAAATTTAGGAGATTCTTTTATTTTAACATCTTTAGCTATCATTAAATTATACATATAAACATTTGGAGTTGTTACATCTAAAGTAACTTGATTATCAATGGACTCATCTAATTCTTTAAAACTTACATCTGGTAGAGTAACTTGTTTTTTAAGAACTGCCGCAACTTCATAGGCAAAAGGAATATGATTATTGCAATCAGTACGATTAGGATTTAAGTCAAGTTCATAAGTGGTATCAGCAATACCTAAATACTCTAGAGCATTTTCTCCAACTGGAGCATCACTAGGAAGTTCACAAATACCTTTACTATAAGTTTCTTCCGTTTTTTCTTCTAAGCCAAGTTCAAATAAAGCACAAAGCATTCCATTTGATTCAACACCCCGAATAGTGCTTTTTTTAATTTCAAATTTTTTATCACCATCAGGAAGAAGACAACTAGGAAGAGCTACAATTACTTTTAACCCAGATCGGACATTGGAAGCACCACAAACAATTTGTAAAACATCCTTACCAACATTTACCTTACATACTTTTAAGTGATCACTATCAGGATGATTAGTACATTCTAAAACTTCACCAACAACTAAGTTATCAATCGCTGTATCCTTAACCATTTCAATATTAATTCCTGCCTTAGTTATTTTATTTGCTAAAGCTACTTTATCTTCATCTTTAACTGATACATAATCATTTATCCAATTTAAACTAATTGCCATTTTAATACTCCCTTCTATCAAAATCTTTTAAAGTTCTTATATCGTGATTAACATAGAATGTTCTTATATCACTAATACCATATTTAAGCATAGCTAATCTTTCAAGGCCAAAACCAAAGGCAAAACCATTCCAAATATTAGGATCATAACCACAATTTTTAAGAACTATTGGATTTACCATTCCAGCTCCACCAACAGTAATCCATCCAGTACCTTTACAAAGACTACAGCCTTTACCATTACAATTAAAACAACTAATATCCATTTCGACACTCGGTTCCGTAAAAGGATAGAATGATGGTCTAAATCTAGTTTCTCTAGCTTCTCCAAATAACATTTTAGCGACCTCTTCAAAAGTTCCTTTTAAATCTCCTAAAGTAATATCTTTATCAACAAGTAATCCTTCCATTTGAGTAAACTCGTGTGAATGGGTAGCGTCATCTTCATCTCTTCTGTAAGTTTTACCCGGACAAATAATTCTTATTGGTTCACTTCCCCCACATCTAAGCATTTCTCTTACTTGTACGGGACTAGTTTGACTTCTAAGTAAATACTCATCACCCTTGATATAGAAAGTATCTTGGGCATCTCTTGCTGGATGACCTTTTGGTAAATTTAATAGTTCAAAATTATATAAATCTTTTTCCACTTCTGGACCTTCGACAACATCATAACCCATACTCATTAAAAGATTTTCTAAACTTTCAATTATTCTTTCTAAAGGGTGAGCACTACCAACTTCAATATGCGTACCAGGAAGACTAACATCAATTGCTTCTTTATTTAATTTTTCATTAACTAATTTCGCTTCTAAATCTTTACTTATTTTTTCATAGTTTTCATTAAAGATATTCTTAAGTTCATTAACACTCATTCCAAATTCTTTTTTAGCTTCATTAGGGACATCTTTAATCTTACTACTAAGTTCAGTAACTTTACCATTTTTACCCATATAAATTTGTTTAACAGCATCTAAAGCCTCTTTTGTCGTAATATCATTAAAAGCTGTTTCTAATTCTTTTCTAATTTTATTTATTTCATCATTATACATAAATACTCTCTCCTTTTACTAAAAAAATCATAAATAAACTATGGTAAAGGACGAGTTTTCCCGCGGTACCACCTTTATTTATGATTATTCATACACTTTAAATTCGTAATGTGAATTACTCAAAAATATTCATTAATTGAAATTCAATTTATTATTTATCTATAAATATTTTCACCAATTATATTTATTCTCTAAATTAGAAATAATAAATTTACTTATATTAAATCATTATATTTTTATTTATTAATAATTTTCAGCTTTTCTTTCAAAGAAACTTTGAGCGTGTTTACATACTGGACATACCTCTGGAGCTTTTTTACCAATAACTACGTGTCCACAGTTACGACAAATCCAAATACGATCATCTTCACTTGAGAATACTAAACCTTCATCAATATTGCTAATAAGTTTACGATATCTTTCTTCGTGTTCTTTTTCAATTTTACCAACTTCTTCAAAAAGATAAGCTATACGATCAAAACCTTCTTCTTTAGCAACTTTTGCAAATTCTTGATACATATCTGTCCATTCATAATTTTCTCCAGCTGCAGCATCTTCTAAGTTAGTATGCGTATCAGGTATTTCGCCATTATGTAATTCTTTAAACCATAATTTAGCGTGTTCTTTTTCATTATTTGCTGTTTCTTCAAAAATAGCTGCGATTTGTTCATAACCATCTTTTCTGGCTTTACTAGCATAATAAGTATATTTATTTCTTGCTTGGCTTTCCCCAGCAAAGGCCGCCATTAAATTAGCCTCAGTTTTTGAACCTTTAAGTTCCATTAATAACACTTCCTTTTTCTATCAAAGATTATAAGCCATAACTTGAAAAAAGTAAAGAATTATTCTTTTTTATTCTTTACTTTTTGTTACAGTTCAGTCAAGAGAACAAGAAAAAGAGTAAGGAACACTTACTTTTTTTCATACTATAAGGGTTTGATTA
>CANRDM010000021.1 GCA_947629365.1 uncultured Bacilli bacterium | reverse complement strand
ACCACTGATTTAAATACTCGGTCATAAGAAAGGTTATAGAATGGTTTTTCATCTATCATTTTACCACCTCCCATCTATTTATATTTAAGGGTTATTTTTCTCCCTTCACTATATATATTAGTTTTTTTACTTCCATTTCCTTTTTATTTTTAAAAGTTTTTTAATTATTTAAATATTCTTTTTCCAATTCTCTAGAGTTTTGGTAAAAATTTATGTTAATAACTTAGTAGTTTTCAACACTTCAAAAAAAGGAAGGAATAATTCCTTCCCAAAGAGTTAAGTCTATGAGGTTTTTACGAGTTTTCCTTCTCGGATTGTGGTTTCTCTATTATGAATGGATCGGTAGAAGTACCTTTACCATCAGAGATTAAAGCATCTGAAGAAAGATAGAAGACCGTTCTTTAAAGATTTAATTGAACTTGCCAATAAACTTGGTTTTGAAATAAAAATTACAAAAAAATAATTGTCAGAATACCGACAATTATTTTTTTATAATTTTTCAATTGTTTTCAAAAAATTTTTGCTTTTCAAATAAAGACCTGTATAATCATCATAATAATTACTTAAAAAATCATTAATTTCTTTAATATATTCATCTTTTAAAGATAATTTCGAAATACTTTTAATATCAACTAAATAATAAATGTTAATTATTTTAATAATACTTAATGGCATTATTCTTTCATTTTGGTAACAATTCTTACAAATAAGTCCTCCTCTTTCACTTGATAAAGTAACTATTTCTTTTTTATTACCACAAAGTGTACAACTAGTAAGATTTAAACCAACACCTAGATAATCAAGTAGTTTTACTTCCAAAATATTTGTTATAACCATTGGATTTAATCCTTCATCAATTTTAATTAATGCATTTTTAAATAATTCGTACATTTCAGCATAATATTTTTCATCTTGAACTTGTTTTAATGTTTGATACATCAAATCATTTAAATAAGACGCATAACTAATTAAAGTTATATCACCTCTTATATTAGGAAAATTATTAATGGTATCGCTTGATCCTAAAATTGAGAGTTTATCTTCTTTATCATAAATATTAAAATTACTTAAAGTTAGTTTCATTGAAGAAACCCGATTTTTACTTTTAATATTCATTGCCCCTTTACAAATAACTCCTTTTAAACCATTATTTGTAAAAATATTAATTATTTTTGAGGTATCACCAAAAGGCACTTCACTTAATACTATACCCTCAATTTTTTTTAGCACAAATACCACACGCGCTTTCTAATAATTCTATTTACATTTTTTATAATTTAAATAATCTTCTACTTTTCCACTAGCTTTAAATTTTTCCCAAGCTTCTTTTTTATCCATATTTAACACCCTTTCCATTATTATAATGTGAGGGTTTTAAAATTTTTATTCATAATCAAAGAATCCTAATTCTTTTAAGTATCTTTCTTTATCTTTCCAATCTTCAATAACTTTAACATATAACTCTAAATAAACTTTTTTATTAAACATACCTTCTAGTTCTTTTCTGGCTAAAGTACCAATTTTCTTTAACATTTCCCCACCCGAACCAATAATTATTTTCTTAATATTTTGTTTATCAACAATAATATCAATACTTATATTTATGATATCTTTTTTGGCATCAATCTTTGTACAGTGACAAGTAATTGAATGAGGAATTTCTTCAGATGTATTTTGTAAAAGTTTTTCTCTTACTATTTCACCAACCATAAAAGGAATACTACTGCTGGTAATAGTATTATCATCATAATATTTAACTTCATCTTTAATATATTTTTGAATTACAGTTATTAAATGAGCAACATTATCATTTTCTTTCGCTGATACAGGAACAATTTCCGCAAAATTATAATCTTTAAATTCATTAATAGCCATAATTAAAGTTTCTTTTGATACACGATCTATTTTATTGATAACTAAAATAACAGGAATATTATTTTTAGATACTGCATCCATTAAAAATTTATCGCCTTTACCAATACCTGCGGCAATATCAACCACTAATAAAATAGCATCAACATCTTTAGTTAGAGCATAAGCTTGCTTATTTAAAACTTTCCCTAATTTATTTAAAGGTTTACTAATTCCTGGTGTATCAACAAAAATAATTTGATAATTAGGTGAATGATATATGCCTTCAATAATATTTCTTGTTGTACCTGATACATTAGATGTTATAGCTACTTTTCTTGCTAATATTGTATTTAATAAAGTACTTTTACCAACATTAGGTCGACCAACTATACTAACAAAACCACTCTTCATATTTAACTCCTAAAAAAATTGGACAAACAACTTGATGAAATAAGGAACAAAAATAATCATATTGACGATTGCTGCTAAAACAGACATTATACCAGTTGCGGCTGAACCACAGTCTTTAGCAATTTTGGCATATTCATTATATTCTTTAGTAAACATATCAACAGTAGCTTCAACCGCAGTATTTAAAAGTTCAATAACCATAATTAAAGCCATTGAGCCAAATGATATAACCCATTCAAGAAAACTTATATCAAAAACAATACCTAAAATAATGATTATACAACTACAAAGAGCCACTAATAAAAATGATGATTCATTTTCAAAACAATATTTTAACCCTTGCAAAGTATATTTACATTTATTTAAAACATTTCTTACTAATCCAACTTCTTTTTTAATCTCTTTTGAATCTTTCATCACTATTTAACACTTCCTCTTGTAACTTAAACATAACTTTTTCATCTTCTTTAGTCATATGATCATATCCTAGAAGATGCAAAAGACCGTGAACAGTTAAAAACGCTAACTCTCTTGTTTCGCTATGGCCATATGTTTGGGCCTGCTCAATCATTTTAGGAATACATATATATATTTCCCCTAAAAAACGCATATTATTATACGCTATTTTTAAATTATCTTCAAAGGCAAATGATATAACATCAGTAACTCTATCTATTCCTCGATAATTTTTATTCAAATCCTGAATTTTTTCATCGCCTACAAAAACAATACTAAAATTTGCATTTTTAACTTTTTCTTTTTTTAAAGTTATTTTTATTATATCATCTAAATAACTATAATCTTTATCATAACCATATTCATTTGTAATACTATAATCTATCATTTAAATATAACACCCCAATAGCCAAAAATATATATACCACCTAAAATAATTAAGACAACTGTTAATATATTATAAAAAGTATCACTCTTTAAGGCATCAGGAAGCCTTCTGTTAATGGCTGACAAACCGATATATAGAAGATAACCAATTACTGCTCCTAAAAAATTTAAAATTATATCATCTATATCAAATGAACGCCCCGTTTTAAACTGAACCAATTCTACAGTTAAACTAGTTGCAAGAGAAGTAATAATAACGGGCCAGATATTTTTAGGATTAACATACTTTCCAATTAAATAACCAAAAGGGATAAAGATCAGAATATTACCAATTACATTATAGTTAAACATTACACTTCCAACTTTATATCTAAAGATTTCTTTAAAAGGTATTATATTAAAGCCACTAAAAGAATTAGTTTCCGTATTAGTTAATATTTGAAATAAAAGCCATAAGTATAAAATTGCAATTAAATAACTAATTTCTTTATGAAGACAAAATCTTTCGCGATGATTTTGTAAATAGAAGAAACGAATAAAGACAATGGAGATTGTAAAGACAATGAGCATTGGCCATATATTATTGATTATTTTGTGTATTATTTCCATTATCACTTCCATCATTCTCCTTTTGTAAACTTTCAACACCAATATTTTCTTTAGTAGCAATAAATACTTCTAAATATATTGTACTATTATTTACCTCTTTTTTCAAAACTTTTTTTACTAATATATCTTCTTTTTCTTTTAACTTTAATTTAACCTTTTCTTCTGCTAGTGATATCGCTTTATTATAAGCCTCTTCTTCACTAATAGTTCTTGTTTTATTTACATATTCTCTTTCCTTAACTAAATTAATTTCAAAGTCATTTAATTTGTATAAATTAGTCTCTTCTTCTTTTTTATTTTTAATTCTACTTTTCAAAATACGATATTTATTATCATTTATTCTGACATTAAAATTATAACGGTTTTTACCAGTATATTCAATATAATCTTCTTTAAATGGAACAGTAACTTTAACTTTATACCATACTTCCCCATATACTTCCCCACTAGCACATACATTATTTTTTACTTCTTCATTGTAAGTTACTTCCCCACTTATAATAATATCACCTTTAGTTACATAATCATTTACCTCTTTTATAAGGACTCCTCTATAAAGATTAATGTTTGTTATTTTGGCATCACTTTTAGCTATAATATTACAAAAATCTTTTGGCTCATCTTCTTTAGGAATAACTTTTTCAGTAACATATACATTCATTACTAAACCATCATATTCAATTTCTAACCATTCTAATAAATCTTTATTATTATCTAAAATTTCTTTTACTATTGTTTCAATCTTTTTATGATTAATTTTTTGTCTTAAAGGTTTTAAATTATACTGTTTTAATTCATCTTTGACTAATTCTCTAATATTTTTATTATTGCTTTTAACCTCAATTTTAAAAATAGTATTATTAGCTATAAACAAAATTAAAATACTAATAACACTAGCAATAGTAAAAATAAGATATTTTTTAATAAAATTTTTAACTTTTTTAAATCCAGTTTCAGCATAAATTTCTGTCTTATAACTGATTAAATATTTTTGAATTTTTTCATAGTCTTCATAAGTTGTTTCAATTAAAATGTAATCTTTATATTTTTTATTATCATATAAAGATATACCGATATTATTTAAACGTGACATTACTTTAAAATAATTGCCACTGTTAATTTTAACCCAAACAAGTTTATTCATAAATAAATTCCACCTTCAATATTTTGCCCTTTATCAATAATTCTTGCTTAGTCATTTGTTTTATTTTTAAATTTTCCCCATTAATTAAGATCTTCTTCTCTTTAATAGTAAGTATTATTTCATTATCACTCATTTTATTTAATTTATCATAATTAAAGACGTGCAAAGTGTTTTCATAAATAGTTATGAAATCATTCAAATCATATAAAAAATTTTTAAAATATTCTTTAAAATGTAAATTTTCCATATCATTAAATTATATTTTTAGATACGAAAAAAAGACTATTTTGTTAGTCTTTCTTTCACTTTATTACTGACTTTTGTCATATCAACATTACTTAAATGGCTAGAAACATATTTCATAATTCCACCCATATCTTTCATACTTGATGGATTAAGCTCTAGAAAAGCTTTATTTAATACTTCATCAATTTCTTCATCAGATGCTTCTTTTGGTAAGTAAGAATTAATAATAGCTATTTCTTTGTCTAAGTCGCTTGCTACTTCCATCTTACCTAAATCTTCATATACCTTTTTAGAATCAGTTCTTTGTTTTACTTGCTTTTTTAAAACACCTATTACAAGTTCATCATCTGCTTCCTTTTTAGAGTTTATTTTTTCTAAATCAATTGCACTCTTCATCATTCTTAAAACAGATAATTTAAACTTGTCACCACTTTTTAAAGCCTCTTTTAAATCGTTACTAATTGTATTAAACATTTAAAATCCTCCTTAATTATGATTTCTTTTATGGGAATTTTTTATTCCTTCTTCTTTTTTGATTCTTCTTTCAACTCCTGGTTTAATGTGGAATTTTCTCTTTTTTACTTCTGAAGGGACACCACTTCTTGCCACTTTAACTTTAAATTTTCTGAGTGCAGTATTTATGTCTCCATTTTGAACTACTACCTTTGTCAATGAAATCGCCCTCCCTTCGCTTTGAACTAGCCATATTATAACACTTTGTATTATCTTTGACAACCACAAAGCCTAGTTTTTGTCAATATTTTTTAATTTATTTTACAATATTTGCCACCGAGAACGCGTCTTATTGATGAGCCAATCGATTGTCCTAATTCATACAATCCTTTGAAAGCACTTACTATAGCAGTTACCAAAGCAGCTGAAAAGGTAACTGACCCACCAACAACATTCATTAATTCTTCGTTAGTCATTTCTAGCTCCTTTCACAATTTTTTGGATGAAGGAAGCCATCTAAAAGACCAGCAACAAAAGTTATAAGGCCTCCAACAATAGCTAATTGGGTATAAAATAGTGTATTACTTCCACCCGTAACCTTAATCATTTCTTCATTATTTAAAACCATTAATACTACCTCCTTATTTAAATAAATCTAAAATATATTTGCACAGTTTAACCTCATCATAATAAATTTCTACTTCACCAATTTCATTATCATAATAATTAGCATCTACTTTTAAATACACTTCTTCAATTATATTATTGTCAACTATCTCATATTCTCCAAATTTTACTATTTCATAGTTAGTTACAGTATCTTTAAATTTTAATTGATGGCCATTTTTTATTTTTTCAGAGAACAAAGGACTAACACCTACCTTCAATAAACCATCTTCTATAATTCCATAACAACTGGCTCTTACTTTTACTTTTAAAAAGCAAGAAAGAAACAATAAATAAAGACAAATAAATATAAAGACATAAATAAGAATATAAAAATCTTTTACTTCCATATTTTTTAATTTATCATAATTAACTTTAAAATAATCCATTTTTAAACCTCAACTATATTTGTAAAATTTTTCTTTTGATTTTTATGCGATATATAAATAATCGTTTTATCTTTAAAAAATTCACAAATATTCTTAATTATTTTTTCTTCTAAATGCTTATCTACTTCACTTAAGGCTTCATCTAAGATAATAATATTTGCATTTTTTAATAGTCCTCTTGCTAATATTATTCTCTGTCTTTCACCTCCCGACAAATTAAGCGCACTATTTTCAATCAATGCATCATATCTTAAACTTTTCTTTTTAATAATATCTTCTATTTCACAAATCTGACATATTTTTCCAAAAAAATCTTCCTCAATATCACGGTTCATAATAATATTTTCTTTGATCGTCGCTGTAAATAATTCTTCTTTTTGTGAAACATATAATATATTATTTCTAATAACCCCGAGATCTAAATCTTTAATATTAATTCCATCAATTAACACCTCACCAACCACAGGAATTAACTCTTTATGAATGATTTTACAAATTGTACTTTTACCAGATCCTGATTTACCATTTAATAAAATATGCATTCCCTTATCTATTTGTAAATTAAAATTATTTAAAATATAATCATAATTATTGTAAGAGTAAGATACATTTTTAAAAGTAATTTCGCCATTTAGAATTTTATTATTTCGACTAAATTTCTCTTCCTTGATACTAATAAAATCTGCTAATTTATTAAAAGATGCTTTAATAAAATTATATTTTGGTAATAAGGAAATTATATTTTCAACGGGTGTTGTAAAATAACCTAAAATCAAATCAAAAGTAAACAAATCTATTATCTCTAAACCACCGTTTAATACACTCCATAAACCATAAGAATTAATAATAAATAAGGATATTTCAAAAATAAAGTCTTTAAGAAAGTTAAAGAAATTAAACAGATTATTAAATTTATAATTATGAAGTAAATATTTAGATAAAACTTTTTCAATCTTAAACAAGCTTAAATCAATAATATTCAAATTTTTAATACTTTCTAAATTATTAATATCTTCAGTAATTAAACTATTAAATTCTGTTTGATAATTAATATTTTCTAATACCTTTTGATAAATAACTTTACTTACTATATAGCCATAAATAAAATAAATAACAATAAATATTAATAGTATTACTAATAATTTTGCACTAATGGTGTATAAAATAATTGTAGATGAAAGCATCATTAAAGTATCCAAAAATCCGGTTACAAAAATTTCTGAAAATAAACTTTTAATATTAGTTAAATCATTTATTCTTGTAATTAATTCTCCTGTGCTCCTACTTTTGATGCTTCTAAAAGGGAGATAAAAGATATGATGCAAAAACTCAGGAAAAACTAAGACATCAACTAAACTATTTAAATAAAGCAAATAGTATTCTCTAATATAGTTAAACAACACTTTAACTATAACAAGAATTAAAAAGATAATCATTAGAAATTTTAAATAATCACTATTACTATTTAAAATATTACTGCCAACTTTTAAATAATAACTACACACTATGGAAATGATTGTCAAAGTAATGCTTACAAGAATAATTTTAAATACTAAGGATTTCTCGGACATTAAAATATTGCTAAATAATTTACCTATTGATAATGATTTATCCATTTTAATAATTTCACTTCTTGGTTTTGCTATTATTAAATGTCCTGTATAGATTTCTATAAATTTATCTATTTTCATTTTTTTATCGCCAACACCTGGATCCATTATATAAATAGTGTCTTTGATAATTTCTTTAATAACAACAAAATGTTCTAAACCATTTTTTAATTGAACGTGAGCAATCGCCGGATATATTATGCTTTCTTTTTTAAGATTATTTTCTTTTAATCCTACAGCATCAAATCCCCATTTAATAAAAGCATTCACTATATGATAAGCTGTTGTTCCTTTATTATCAGTATAAGTATCTTCTCTTAATTTTTCTAAAGATACATATCCACCGTAATAAATGATTAACCATTCCATACAACATACTCCACAATCTTTAAAATTGCTTTGTAAAATAGGTTTAATTTTTTTCATCTTTTTCCTCCCTTCTACTAATATATATTGCGTCTTTTCTTCAATTTCCTTTTAAATTTTGAAAATTTTTGGCAAAAATTGCATATTTTTTGCCAAATCTCATAAGATTTAGTAACAAAAAGGAAGGGTAAAATGATTAATAAACAAAATTTATGGTTTGTAACTTTATTCTCTCTCATTTTAATTTTGGGCATCTATTATGTTTCCATCGATGATGAAGTTGAGAGTGTTTTAAAAGCAGAAAATGATAACAATATTAAAGAAGTAATCGAAATAGATGAATCTGATGTTTTAGTGGCTTTAGAAGTAGAAAGTGATGAAGAAAAACAAGCCCTTATGGAAGAATATCAAAGCATCTTACTCGATACAGAAAGTACGGTAGAAGAAAAAAATGCTGCTTATGAGAACTTACAAAAATTAAATAATTCAAAAGCTGATGAAAATAAAATTAAAAATTTAATTAAAGAAAAATTTAATTTAAATGCTTTCGCTAAAATTAATGATAATACTATCAGTATCGTTATCGCCTCAAAAGAACACAATACAGAAATTGCCAATAATATTATTAGACTCGTTCAAGACTTATATGAAGAAGGAAAATATATTACTGTTAAATTCAATGCTTAAAAAAAATGTGTATCATTTGTAGATGCACATTTTTTATAATTTATTTTTCTTTAACTACTTTAGTTAATTTTCTTAAATTAGAATCATTTTTATGTTTTTGATAGTATTCAGGATTTAACCATATATTTTTTATTTTTGCCCATTTACTTTTATTTTTCATAACTGGAACATCTAATTCTTTACTATCTTTATATAAAATTTTAATATTTTGAGGGTTAAACATTTCTAAAACATAACTTATTAAAGTTAGAGCTTCCATAATAATTGCTGGTAGTATTAGCATAAAATACAAATTACTGCTATCAATAGAATTAATATTATTTTTTAAACTACTACTTACAAAAGAAATATTATTTATATCACTTATAAAAAATGTTATTACTATACAAATAGCTAAAACCCATACTTTTGATTTACCAATTATATTGGATTTAATATTTAGATTCTTACGATATTTATAATATTGAACAATGACTGTAGCTAATTCAAAAATGATAGGAATAAGGGCATAGGGAGTTATTAAATAAAGAAGAATAAAGTTAGCTATCGTAAGCATTTTATCTGCTAAGCCATCGAATAAAGCTCCAAAAAAAGTTGAAACATTCCATTTTCTTGCAAGTATACCATCAACACTATCAGTTGCATAACAAACAAGAGAAATAATTCCTGCGGCAATACCACCATATCGTAAATATACAGGGACAATAATTATTGTTCCAACAATTCTTATAAATGTTAATAAATTGACAAATAATAACTTAAACATTTTTTAAACTCCTTTGCTTTAAAATAAATTGCTTTTACCATTTAAATAATTTTTAATATTCATATTATTTTTACCCACTGGTTTAATAATATCAAAATATATTATACCATCAACGCAACCAATTCCCAAACTATTTTTAGTAACATATAATTTATTAACCATACTTTTTTCATTAGAATAATGGGCTTTAACAATTTTTATTTCCTCATCTTTAATAGTCGTTTTAGTTAAAGGATAAGGACTAAAGGCTCTTATTTTATTATAAACATTTTTAACATTAGTATTAAAATCTAATTCTTCCATTTCTCTTGTAATCATTGGAGCATAGCTTGCCTCATCATTATTTTGTTTAATTCTTTTAACATTACCGTTTATTATATCTTCTAAATTAGCCATTAAAAGATCTTTACCCATTTCACTTAATTGTTGAAATAAAGTTTCAACATCATCTTCTTCTTTTATTTTATATTCTTTTTTAGCAATCATATCACCGGTATCCATAAATTCATCCATATACATTAAAGTGATGCCAGTTTCTTCTTCCCCATTAATAAGGGCCCATTGGATTGGTGCAGAACCCCGATATTTAGGAAGCAATGAGGCGTGAATATTTATACAACCATATTTAGGATAATCAATTAACTCTTTAGGAATTATTTTACCATAAGCACAAGTAATAATAATGTCAGGTTGATATTTGATAATTTCTGGATATTCTTTTTTAACTGATTTTAGTTTTAAAATAGGAATATTGTTTTCTTTTGCTAATAAAGCAACCGGTGATGGGGTTAATATTTTTTTTCTTCCCACATAAGCATCAGTTTTAGTTACTACACATACAACATTACAATTTTCAATTAAAGCCTTAAGAGGTTTTAATGAAAAATCGGGAGTACCCATATAAACTACTCTTAAATCTTTCATTTGTCTTCACCTATAATGTATTATAAATTAAAAACTATAAAAAAACAAATAAAAAAGTGCCAAGATATCTGACACTAACTAAAAGCAACATCCAAAAACATCATTATAGCAAAACCTAAAAGTGTAAATAAGCTCATTAAATTTTTACATTTATTATTTTGACTTTCCGGAATTAATTCACTAACAGCAACATATATCATTGCTCCGGCAGCAAAACTTAAGAAAAAAGGTAAAATATTTTTTACATACATAACGAGTAAACAACCAATTAACCCCGCAATAGGTTCTACTATACCACTTAACATTCCATATATAAATGATTTAGTACGGCTAAAATTTTCTCTTCTTAAAGGAAGGCTAATTGCTGATCCTTCGGGAAAATTTTGAATACCTATACCAACAGCCAACATAAAAGCCCCGATCAACGTTGTAGTATGACTAGAAATAGAACCAAAAGCAACACCTATGGCTAATCCTTCTGGTATGTTATGAAGAGTTATGGAAATCATCAACATTAAACTTCTTTTAATCCCTTTAGCATTGCTTTTATTTTTTTTATTTAAAATTTTGCCAAAAATATTATCGCTTATTATTAAAATTACACTACCTACTAAAAAACCAATTGTAACTATAATTGGGGCATTCATCCCAAGACCACTTGCATCATCAATCGCCGGGTTTAAAAGGGAAAAGAAAGAGGCCGCAATCATTACTCCGGCTGATAAGCCCAGCATTGCATCAAGCACAGTTCCATTAACTTTTTTAAAAAAGAAAACTAGCGCTGACCCTAAAGTTGTTATTAGAAAAGTCATTAATGTTGCAATTAGTACTTGGATATATACTCCTGAATTAATATAAAAATCTATCATCCATAAACACCTACTATATTATAAGTAAAAGAAATTATTATGTGTAGGTTACTTTTATTAATTCATTTAATTACTTTTTTATAATTTTTTTACTTTTTTGATTAGTCTTTCATATTCTTTTTCATCTATTTCGGTTAATTCTAATATGTATTCTTTAGAAGCATTTTGTAATATTAATTTCTTTGCTATATCATTTTTATTCATTTCTATTCCTCTTTCTTCACCCTTCTCTTCTGCCTCTTCTATTCTTCTTTGATAATTTATTCTATCTGATTCAATATTCCACTCTCTTAACCATTTTATTGTTTCTTCCATTATTTTATCTCCTTTCGCATATTTCTTCATCTCTTTCACACTTTTACTCCCTATTATTCTTATATACCTTATAAATCTCTCTTCTTCTTTTTGATATGGTACCTTTTCTATTAAATCATATCTTACTAAATACATTAGTATATTATCATTTATCTCTTCATTACTTATTACCCCTTTTAAACTATAACCATTTACTATTTCATTATTGATTCTTTTATAGTTTCCTTTGATAAAATTGATACTTATTACTTTTTTATATCTACTTGGTTGTATCCTTTTTTCTTGTCTACTATAAAGTCTACATAAATATCCTAAGCTTTTATTGTAACTATCTTTATCAAAGGTATCTTTATACATCTCAATTGATATTATCCCATCTTCTTTAGTAGCAGTTAAATCACCATAATAACTTCGATACTTTTTATTATCACCACTTAAATAAACGTTAGGTATTAATTCGGTTATTATTTTACTATTATTATCTTTCCCTACATATTCGAAAAATGCTGTTATCAAGTCTTCTAATATCTCTTTATGCATAAAGACTTGTTTAAAAGCTAAGTCATCTGTTAAATAATCAAATTTTTTCATAATGTTTCTCCTTCGAAGAGTATATCTTAACCATTTTTTTACTAATTGCAAGGCTTTCGACAAATGATATCAAAACTTCTTATTTTTCGACATTTTCTTCCTCCCTTCACTATATATATTAGTTTTTTTTCTTCATTTTCCTTCTTTTTTATAAAAATTTTTAAATTTTTTCGTACAAATAAAAAGACACTAGGTGTCTAAGTATAATAAATTATTTTATTTTTAAGAATTTACAATATTACATTCTGTTAAAGTTGAAGTTATTTTAACATTTATGTTTTTACCCGCTAAAGCGCTTTGATTAGCTGAAGTATTGCTAAAATATACAGAGGCTAATATATTTTTTGAATCATTCCCAACACTTGATTTAGTTAATGTAACTGTAAAATTTTTAGTTATATCTGTACTCTTTGCATTAGCTAAATCTATATTTGTAACATCATTTTGTGAAAAACTTACACCATTTTCTCCATCTCCAGATAAATTAGCAAATAAGCTTTCCTCAGTCAATACATCTTTTATATTATTAATTCCATCATTTAGTAAAGAAATAGTAACAGTACCACTACAAGAATATTTTAGGTTATCTGCACCACCAGCTACGGCAATTGTTGCAATATTATACTTTTGTTCAGTATCTTTTGTTGATGCTGTACCATCTTTTTGAGCATAATATTTGCCTTGGTTAGCTGTAGTCATCATATTAGCAGTTACGTTAAGAGTTAAATTTTCATCACCACTAATTCCAACTAATCCAACATTAGGTGTAGTAACAGTAATATCAGTTTTTGCTGTTGAAGAACTAACGCCAGTAAAATAAGCAAATGAATCACTAATAATAGCTATTAGTAAAATGACAATTAACACAATTGCTAAACTGACTATACTTTTTTTATTCATATATATTCCTCCTAGATTATAATCATCATTCTATATCATATATTTTTATTTTATAAAATAAATTATTTGATGTCAATTAAGTAAAAAAATGTTATATTGAAATTGACATATTTTGATAGTTATTTTTATAAAAATCTATAATATTATTATACCTTATTATAATTTTTTTATAATTTAAAAAATATAGAAAAACATTCTATATTATTTATGAAGATATTATATCGCAAGAACTAGTACTAGCTGTTATATTAATCTTAATACTTTTATTAGCTAATTCATCTTGTACAGCATCAGTATTTTTAAAGTATACATCAGCGGTTAAAGAAGTTGATTCGCTTTTTCCAAGTGTATATTTAAAGGTTTTATTAATAACACTATTAGTATTTGATAAATTAATTGTCGTATCATCTAATTCGGTTATTTTTTCGTCTCCTTTACCCAATTTAATAAATAAATTTCCTTCTTTTAAAACACTTTTAATAGAATCTTCATCGTCAGATAAAGTTATGTTGATAGTACCATTACAACTGTAAGTTAAATTTTCATCGCCAGATGATGCAGCCATTGTAGCAATTGTTACAGGAGAAGCGGTTTCACTTACAACCCCACCACTCGTTATATGCCAATCTTTATTACGATTATTATATGATAGATGTTCATCCGTTAAACTAAAGTTAAGTTCTAAACTACCAGTTGTACCAATTGTACCAATATTTGGAGTTGTTGCCTTAATTATTGTTTGAGCTTCAGAATTATTTACTACAGAAAAATATGCATATGAAGCTCCTATAACGGAAACAAGTAAAGTAGCAATCGCAATTACTGTTAAAATCATTGAATTTCTTTTATTAATTACATTATCCATAATATTCAAAATCTCCTTTTTATTAATATGCTATTTTCATAGTTTTTTATTATCTAACTCTAACTAAATTTTAATATTATTTAAATTTAAAGTCAACAAATATCTTTAATTTAACTATCACTTAACATATAAGATATTCTTCTTCCTCTTTTTCTCTTCGCTTTTCTTTCTTCTTATTTTTTCGTTTTGACTTTTTTATTCCCTTTTTG
>CANRDM010000020.1 GCA_947629365.1 uncultured Bacilli bacterium | reverse complement strand
GTGACATATATTACATTAGTTTTGAGACATTTTCAAATACTAACACTTAAGACATTATCATATACTAAGCATATAAGTCACGTACTTCCAGTGCGTGGTAGTTGACAATATATAAACATTAAAATATACTATGCTTTGAGGGAAAATAATGAATAAATCAATTGAAAAATTTATTAAATTAATTGAAGAGGGGAATAAATTTTATGAAAGAAATTTGTTTATCCTAAAAAATCAAGATGATCCTAATTCAAAAAGGGAAGCATCTAAAATAGTGGATATTTTAATTAATAGAAGAATGTTTGTTGATCAATTAAATAGAATTATAAATTGTGATCTTTCTGATAAAGAAACTTTTAATAATTTTGATGGATTATCTACGTTATTAGATTCAAATAGATTAAAATTAAAAGAAAAATTCGATATAATATTAGCTTTAGTTGAAAGAAATATTAAATTAGGATTTCTAAATATCCAAGGTTATTATATTAGTTTGGATGTTGTTAAAAAATATAAATTTACTAAGTCTTCTTTAGAAGAAGTATTAAAGTTTATTAGATCAGAAAGATTTACAAATTTAAAAGCAGAAGATGAATTAACAGAAAAAGAAAAAGCAATTATTGATGAAATGACAGAAATAACTAGATTATCTACTGAGTATCTTAAGCCAACAGTGGAAGGCCATAAAATATTAGATAAATATTTATTAAGTAAATTACCAGATATCAAAAAAGAAGATATTCCTTTTATTATGGAAGGATTTACAAAAATAGAAATAACTGAAAATATTTTAAAAGAGTTAGAAATATATTTAAATAGTTTAGTTAATAAAAAGAAAGATGTAGATAATACGCAAGTTAAAAATAATTATCAAAGTAGGACAATGTTAAGCAATAAAGAATTAAGAAAGTTAAATAAAGAATTATCTAATTATTATGATTTTGAGAGTAATAAAATAATTAAAGCTTTATCATTAGATGAAGAATTATATGTTATTTATTTAATGCAAAAATTAAATTTTAGTAAAGATAAAATAGAAGCAATATTAAGTAATTATGAAAAAATGATTCCTTTTAATCCAATTGTTTTATATGTAAAATTACACGATAAATATAAAAATACTAGAGAAAGTGAAGAAATATTAAAAGAATTAGAAGGATATTTTCAAAATATGTTTATATGTGATGAAGAAGAATATGCTATTAATAAAATGTGTTTTATAGATACATTTAATAAATTTTTAGATAGTATACCTCATAATTATGATTATGAATTTAGCAAAGCAAAAGAATTAAAAAGATAAGCATTAGTGAATAAATAAAAGCTTATTGCTTTCAAAGAGATAATTTTTATGATAAAATTAGTTTGTTAGGTGGTGAACTAACAATGAATGAAGAAAATAATAATTTTGATGAAGATAGTTTTGATGTTATTGAAACTTTAGATGATGATATAGAACAATTGCCGGTAGATGATAAAGAAGATTTTGGGGAAAAAGAGCATAATGCTGCCAAAGATGAGAATGGTCATTATAATAAAAACTATTATGCTAAAAGGCAAGCTGAATTAGATAAAAAAGTAAAAGATGCTAAAGATGAAAAAGAACGTAATTGGAAAATGAATAAGGGCAGTGAAAATGAGAATGTTAAAGCCGATGGCTCTAATACTCATAACAAAAATTTGCTTGAGAAAGCTAAAGATAGAGTTAATTATGCTAATGCTAAAAGAGAATCTTTAGATAATAAAATGGCAGCGATTTCTGATAAAGCTTATAAGAGTACTCACCCAGGCGAAATGTTAAAAGAAAAAGCTAATGAATTAAAAGATAAAGCTAAAGAAAAAGCTAAGAAAAGAGCTAAAGAAACAACGAAAAAAGTTAGAAAAGCTGCCCTAAATTTTTTTTCTACACCACAAGGTATGTTATTATTGATGATCGTAGCAATTGTTATTTTTGTTATTTTTATTATTTTAATATTTTTTGGTAGTTCATCTCACGGTGGTAATAATTACATTGGTTTATATGGTTATGAATATTATGAAGCTTGTAAAGATGTTTCTAAAGATGGAGTTAAAATGTCCATTGAAGAATATATTCAAGGTGTTTTAGCTGCTGAAGTTGGAGGATTTCCGATAGAGACCCAAAAAGCAATTGCTATTGCTGCGAGAACTTATGTTATTCAAAATGGAACTAAAGTTGGCGATGATATTGATACGTGTTATTATAATGCTGATAAAGTTCAACAAGCTTTTAATGCTAGTATTATAAATGAAAGAAGTATTCAAGCAGCGAATGAGACAAGGGGGTTAATTGTTACGATAAATGATGAATTAAGAGGGAATTATGATGCCTCTTGTGTTTATACTGCCTCTGATGCCGCAGCGTTAGATCCAAGTGGTACCTATATAAGTAGTCATTATTATATAAGATTTGGTAAATGGACTTTAGGTGGTGTTCATTTTCAAGAAATAGATAAAGATAAAGTTAATTTGCCGTTTAATGGTCAATCACTATCGACTTATGCTAATAGAGCGGAAACAATTGGACCTTGTGCTGGTAATCACGGTGGTGGAATGAGTCAAAATGGGGCAGCATATTTAGAGTATTATAATAATTATACTTGGCAAGATATTATTGATTTTTATTATGATGGTCAAGAAGTAATTAAATCAATTTATGGAACTTTTGCAGCAACAGATAATTGGACTCAAGTTATAAATAATAGCGCTAAATCATCTATTCCTACTACAATTTTAAGAAAATCATTAATGGAATTATTATCTGCAAGAGAAATAAGCGAATTAAATGAATTAATTAAAGATGCTGTGCTAGCCGCAGGAGTTGGCTCTAGAAACGCAATTATTGCTGCTGGTACTATTCCTATTAAATATTTAGCGGAAAATTATGGTGTTATCCTACCTTATACTTGGGGTGGTGGCCGAGGTAATAGTTTTACGAGCTATTCAACTGGAGAAAATATTGAACACGAAACTTCAAGATATTATGGTGTTGACCCTTATTGGGGTTCTAATATTATTCCTAAAAATGGTAATTTAAATTATGGCCCTGATTGTGTAGGTTGGGTAACTTGGGTATTACATAATGCGGGTGTATATTTCCAAGATTGGGGTACAAGTTCCTTACTTAATGTTATGAAGAGATATCCTGATAGCATTCATCCAACTGATGGTAGTTATATTGGTGCTCCAGGTGATATTTTATTACATAAAAATGCTCATATTATGATGATAGTAGGTGTCGACGAAACATCTGGCTATTACTATGTTTCTCACGCAGAAGGTAATAATTATGGTGTCAATATTAGTAAAAAAACAATAATTATGAATAATCCCGATGTAGTAGTTATAGATATGACTACTTACTTAGAAGCTAATACAATAAGCACGTATGAAGAGGATTTTGAAAGTGGGTTGATTAATTTCTAATGAAAAAAATAATTTTATGCTTAATAAGCTTGTTTTTACTAAGTGGTTGTAATGTTAATTATGAACTTACTATAGGTAAAGATAAGGTTATAGAAAATGTTACTATAATTGGAGAAGATATAGAAGATAATGCTTTTATTAAAGAATATGAAAAACCCCTTGAATCTTATGTTGATACAACTTTAAATTCCGAAACTAACGAAGAAGTCGATGGTGTTTCATATTATGATATTACTAAAAGTACTAATGAACTCGGTAATTATGTTATGAATTTAAAATATAATTTTCCTAAAGAAGATTTACAAAATAGTAATATTCTTAATTTATCTTTATCCCAATTTTTCTATGAAATAGATGGTAAAGAAATAAAAATAAGTACGGGATTATATATTAAAGCCTTTGAAGAATATAATGGTATTGATTTTTTAAATGTTAAAATATATGTTGATAGTAATTATGATATTATTAGTACTAATGCTAGCAGTAATGAAAATAATACTTTAACTTGGTATATCGATCAAGAAAATTATAAGAAAAGCCCAATTAATTTAACAATTAAAGAAAAAGATAAACAAAATAGTAACCAAAATAATAGTTCAAATAGTAACCAAAGCAATAGTGAAAATAATAATCAAAATAATATAAATAATCAAGAAGATAATGCTAATAATAATGCTTTAATTGTTACGGGAGTTCTTTTCTTATTTATAATTGCTTTAATAGTATTAGTTAAAATAAAAAATAGTCGCAAATTCTAAAAATATTTTTTGCTATTAACTAGTATTTATAGTATAATATGATTAGTTTGGAGTGGGAATATGAAGTTTAAAATAGAACCTAAAGATTTTTTCTTATTTATCCTATATTGTGTGATATTGTTATATTTATGTGCCCTTGCTATTTCAAATTTATTTTGTTTAGTAAATAATGGGACATTTTATGGGTTAATTCCCATAAGTGCTTTTAGTAAATCATATTTACCTTTTACTTTAGGTTTATTCTTTGGTGTTTTAATTTTTATATTTGCAAGTGTTTCATCTTATATTTTTGATAAAGATAAGGGTAAAGGCATAGGCCTTAAAGTTACTGATGAAAAACCATCTGATGGTTATGCAAGATGGTCAAAAGATAAAGAAATAAAAGAAGCAAGTAAAGTTGTTAAAGTTAATCCAAGGGATAAAGAAATTAAAGCCGCTGGTATTCCTCTTATTAACAATGGTAAAGAAATATGGGTTGATAATGGTGATTATCACAATTTAGTTATTGGTTCTACTGGTTCTGGTAAAACGGAAAACTTAGTTTTTCCAATGGTTAATCTTTTAGCCAAAAAGGGTGAAAGTATGATTATAACTGACCCTAAAGGTGAAATTTTTAGAAAGACCGCTAAAAATCTTGAAGCTCGTGGTTATAAAATTATTATTTTAAATTTTAGGGATCCTAATAAAGGTAATGCTTGGAATCCTTTATCACTTCCATACCAATATTATAAAGAAGGAAATTATGATAAATCGACGGAATTATTAGATGACGTTGCTTTAAATATTTTATATGATCCGACAAATAAAGGAGATTCTGAATTCTGGGAAAAAGGTTCTGCCGATTATTTCTCTGGTCTTGCCCTTGGTTTATTTAAAGATGCTAAAGAAAATGAAGTTAATTTAAATAGTATAAATTATATGAGTACTGTTGGGGAAGAAAGATATGCGACAAGTAATTTTATTAAAGAATATTTTAATTTAAAAGGTCCTGATTCTAATGAGTATATGTTTGCATCAACAGTTATTAATGCACCAAGTGATACAAAGGGTGGCCTGCTTTCAACATTTAGACAAAAGATAAGATTATTTTCAACCAGGGAAAATTTATCAGAAATGCTTTCTCATAGTGATTTTGATATGCGAGATATTGGTAAAGAAAAAACCGCTGTCTTTATGATTATTCACGATGAGAAAAAAACATATCATACTTTAATGACTATCTTTATTAAACAAGTATATGAAACATTAATTGATGTTGCTCAAAGTAGTCCTGGTGGTAAATTACAATATCGAACTAATTTTATCTTAGATGAATTTGCTAATATGCCTCCACTTAAAGATGTTGATAGTATGGTATCCGCCGCGCGTAGTAGAGATATTAGATTTACCTTTATCATTCAAAACTTTGCCCAACTTAATGATGTTTATGGCGAAAATGTTGCTCAAGTTATTCGTGGTAACTGTGGTAATTTAGTTTATTTAATTAGTACCGAATTAAAAGCTTTGGAAGAAATAAGTAAAATGTGTGGTGAAGTTAAATCTAAAGATAAAGATAAAACTGCCTCAACACCTCTTATTACCATTAGTGATTTACAAAAATTAAAATTAGGGGATGCCATAATTATTAGATTAAGAATGAGTCCATTTAAAACTAAATATACTCCGAATTTTAAAATCGATTGGGGAGAAGATTTCCCTGAGGCAACTTATCCTGAAAGAGAAGTTAGACAAATTGAATTATTTGATTTAAAAAAGTTTGTTACGGAAGCTAAAAGAAAACAAATGATGGAATCTGGTCCTAATCAAGGTTTTGCGGGAATGCCTTCACCTAATCCATTTGGAATGGGTTCAAGTCCTTTTGGACCATCTGGCTTTAGTGGTTTTGGGAGCGATAGTATGTTAAATAGTCCAGTATCAAGGCCTAGTATTAGTCCGAGTCCATTTGCAGGTAACTCAATGGGTCCGGTTGGTGGCCCTCTTGGTGGAGGAATGAGTATTGATGATATGATGAAAGATATTGATCGGAAGTTAAAAGAACTTGATGAGGAAGAGAAAAAACAAAAAGAAAAACTAAAACAACAAAATAAAGAATTAATGGAAGGTAATATTAAACCAAATCCAATATTAGATGAAAATATAAGTAATATGTTATTAGTAGATAACGGTGATGATGAAGAAGATGAAGAAAAAAAAGTTGATGAACCACCACAAAAACCAAAAGTTAATATTGATGTTGACAGCGTTATTGTTAATGAAAATGTTATAACTGATGATGAATTTTTCGATGATTTCTTTTCTGATGATGAATAAAAAGTTTAATACCGCTCAATAACCTTTGGTTATTAGTTTTATTAATTATTTAATATATAGATATTTTCATAAATTATAATGGTGGTATCTGTGAAGTCAATAAAAGAAAGTGATTATAACCCAAGTATGGGAATATTAATAGATGTTAAAGATCCGATTAGTTATAAAGAAAAACATAATCCTTATAGTGTTAATATTTATTATGATAAATTATTAATGAATTATAAAACAATATTAGATAAAAATAAAAAATATTATATAATGTGTGATAAGGGGCATAAAAGTAAACAAGCGGTCAGAATATTATCATTTTATGGTTACGATGTAACCTATGTTATAAATTTTTAATATAAGCCTCATACTAAAAATATGAGGCTTGTTAAATTGTGTAAATATTTTGTTCTTGCTATTTGACACGAAATAGTAAATATTGTATATTTAATATGTGAAATAAGAATAGGTGATAGAAATGGCTAAAAATACTTATGTATATACTGATGCTGATGTTTGGAATCTATTTAGTAATTATGATGAGACAAAAGAAGTTGCTGATTATATTATGAAAAAGTATCCATCTTTTTTTTCTAAGAAGGATGCTATAATGCACGCAACAAGATTATTAAATGATAGTAATTATACGAAACAGGAGGTTTTAAGTGGAAATGCTGATGAAACAATTGATTTAATCTATAAAGCGGAAGTTTATTTAGCACGATCAATTAGAAATAATGAAGAAAGTAAAGTTCCATTTAAACCAATTAAGCAACATAAACCAATTATAACATTTAAAAGAGCTTTAACTTTTGGTCTTGCTGTAGCTGCAGTTACTATTGTAGGCAAAGAGATAAAAAATGCTACCAAAAAGAATGATGAATATGTTAATATCTCTCAAAATATTGGAATGCTTACATCACTTCCTGATAGTGAAGATTACCTTTATAAAAGAGATATTGTTGCTCAAAATACTTATTCTCTAGGCAACGGTAATTATGTTTATAATACTAATCAAATGGCTCTTGATATTTTAGAATTTAGTAAAGGTAATAATGATTTATTTTCTCTTGCCTTATATGATACTTATTACAATATGAATTATGATAAATTAAGAAATATTGATGATGTCTTTTTAGCCTTAAAAATTAATGCCGCAAGTGAAAATGTAAATGAAGGTTTAAATAATTATAATTATTTTATTGAATATGTTCTTAATGATGCTGTTAATAATGGATTAGTTAAAAAAGATAGTAAAGAGTATCAAAGATTATTAAATGCTGTAGAAAGCTATAAGATGGCCAAATTAAAAGTCGATGCTAATGTAGCAGTTTATAATAATTTAAATGATAGCGATCAATTAGCAATAAATGATTTAGTAGATTTTGTTGGTGAACTTAGAAGTATCTTAGGGGATAAATATAAAGAAGCTATAGTTACAATGGTTGAGGAGACAAAGGGCAGATAATGGATTTATATACAATTAAATTAGAAGATAATAAAAATTATATTATTATGGATACAGTTATAAATAATGATAACAAATATCTTATTTTATCTAGTAGTGATGAAGATAACTTTACAATAAGAAAAGTTATTGTCGATAGTAATAATGAAGAATGTCTTATTAAATTAGATGATGAAGAAGAATATACTAAAATACTTAGTTTATTTTATAAAAATCATAAGGAGGAGTAAATGATGAAAAATAAGAGTATAATTGTAGGTTTAGTAGGAGTATTATTAATTTGTTTAATAACAACGGGATGTTTATTTAGAAAGCCTCTAGATAAAGATGAATTCAAAAGCCATTTTGAAGATCTAAAATACAGTGTAATTGAGGGCGATAATGCAAGATATGAAGCAGAAGCTTATTATATAGCTAGAAAAGAAGATGTTGCTTTTGAAGTAGAATATTATAATTTCAAAAATGAAACAGAGGCTAAAAAAGCTTATCAAGATTATAAATCAAATATAACTGATTTTATAACTGCTAAAGCTGAAAACAATGAAACAACAGGTAGTACTTTCTCTAAAATAGTTACAGAATCAGAAAATGAATATATAGTTGTTTCAAGAGTAAAAAATACGATAATCTTTATCTTAGGTACACCAGAAAATAGTGAAGATATTGATACAATATTAAAAGATATTAAATATTAACTATCATTTTGATAGTTTTTTTATTGTATTTTAGTTGTTTGTGTGTTATAGTATTTTCTTGTCGGAAAGGGAGTATTATGACAGTTGCTGAGAATTTAAAACCTTTTTTAAATGCTGATTTAAAATTTTAAATGATTATATAGATAGTTATCTAGTAGATACATTAGATTATGATTTAGCCCTAGATGAACTTAATAAACTAGCATTATTTATTGAAGATAATTTATTCCAAATTGATAATTCTACTTTGTATGATATAGTAATGGATAACAGGATATTAAATAGTTTATTAGAGACAATTGTAAAAAATATTATTGACTATGATAATTTAGAATTTACAAGTGAAATAGTTGTTAGTTTAATAAGGGCTTATTTAATGCAAAATAATTTAATTGAAGTAGATGAAGAAGAATTTAGTAATCATATTGATAGTGATTACTATCCTTTAAATAAAGATAATACTTTAGAAAGAATAAAATTATCTAAAAAAGAATTAAATAATTATATTGCAATGATTCCTTATGATAGAGATACGGCTTTAAATTATCTTATAAGGGCATATTGTTATTTATTTGAAAAATATATTCCTGAGGAAGGTTATAATTATCGAGATTTATACCAAGAATGTTGTGTAGCAATGCTTAAAGGCGTTAATACATTCTTTAATAGTAAAGCGAATTTTGGCCGTTATATAAGATCATATATAGCTAATCATATAAAATTTAATGATAGTACTAAAGTAGAACGTTTTGAAAATATTGATGATTTAAATGAAGAAGATTATCCTTACGTTTTAACTAGTCTAGGTGATGAATCTTTTGAAGATAAAATAATAAATACCCCATATTTTATTATTGCAGAAGTTTTAGATCATACTTACATAACAAATAAAAATAAAGAGATGGTAATGATGTATTACTCTCAAGAAGAATTTTTAGCAAATGCCAGAAAAAAATTAAATATATCTAATCAAGCTATTTTATGCTCATTAAATATGGGATTAGAAAGTCTTTGTAGTAGTAAAGAAATAATTGATCTAATAGATTATTTAGATGATCCAGATGCCGCGATAGAGGTTATTAGAAAAAATATTTCTTTAAAAAAATTAATCATAAGTAGTTTACTTTCTAATTATGAAGATGTTATTCATAAAGCTCATTTAACTAATTTAGAAGCTGCAATTTTAAATTATCATTATGGTCTAAATGGGAAAATTAAAGCTGATTTAGCTGACATTGCTAATTTTTATGGTTTAAGTTTTAATCAAGTGGCCGCTAAAAACAGGAATGCTTTAAATAAAATTTTAAGGGCAAATCTAGTCCCTTATACTGATTTAGTTCCTAATTTAAAATTAGAAATTTCTAAATTAGGAGGTAGATATAAAAAATGAACCCGTAAAAATAACGGGTTTATTTTAAATCTTTTAATTTTGTATTTAAATCACTTTGTAAAGTACTAATTTTTTTGTCTTCAGCTTTTTCTAAACTATACCAGCCATACTTAAACATTAATTCATAAGCGGCCCTTTGATGTTTAATAATATCATCAAACATCCCTTTATATTTTTTATATAATTCACTATTAGATGCTTCCGTTAAACTAACCGCCATATTTTTAGTTAATTCTTTTAAATTACTTAAAAGAATAGTCATATAATCTTCATCATTTAGAAGAATACCTTTAGGTACTTCTTTTTTAGGATTACTTATTTTATTATTCTTCATTTATACCATCCTTTACTAATTTAATAATTAAATTCATATGTTCTTCAAGTAATTTAACACATTCATTAATCATTTCATAAACACTTTTGTCTTCAATATAATCAAGTGAATTAATCATAAGTTTATAGGTTGTATAATGCCAGCCAAAGATATCTTTTAAATAATCTAAATCTTTACAAGTTAAAATGTTGGGAGCTTTACTATATTTTTCATTCATTTTAATCACCTTTCAATTTTATTATTGCGCATATATACATTTTTATACTATAAATTAATACCATATTTTGCCATTAAATATTTGCTTAAAGATAAACTCAAAGGCTATACTATTAATGTGATGGATATGTATAGTGAAAAGATAATTAAATTAAGTGTTTTATTTTATTTAACGAGTATTTTAGGATATTTTTATGAACTTATCTTAACTTATTTTCATAATCATAAATTATTTAGTTATGGAATATTAAATGGGCCTTGGTTACCCATTTATGGTACTGGAGCAGTAGTTTTAATGTTACTTTCTAAATATAAAGATAATCCTTTTGCTGTCTTTTTGTTATCATTTATCCTAACTGGTTTAGTTGAATTTTTATCTGGTTTGATCCTTTTATATTTATTTAAAATGCGTCTTTGGGATTATACTGGCCATTTTCTAAATATTAATGGTTTAGTATGTTTTTTAAGTGCTTTTTTCTTTGGCCTTGGTGGCTTATTTATTATTTATGTTCTATATCCTTTAGTGGAAAAAATATATGATTTTGTTAATGAAAAAATTTTAAAACGAATACTTACGATTATAACTTTATTTTTTTCCGGAGATATAATTGCAACAATTGTAAATTAATTATATAATATGGTTATTAAAGGGAGCTAATTTATATGGATTTTAGTAATTTAGTTATTTTAATAACGGGAGCAAGTAAAGGAATTGGTCTTTGCCTAAGTGAAATTTTAAGTAATTATAATGCCAAAGTAATTGGTACATATAATAAAACAAAAGTAGATGTATCTTTTCAAATGTATAAATGTGATTTAAAAAAAGAAAAAGACATCAAAAATTTATTTAAACAAATTAAAGATGATTATGGTAAATTAGATTGTTTAATAAATTGTGCAGCTTTAGCAATAGATAATGATATATATGATAAAAGTAAAAAAGAATTTATGGAAGTTTTAGAAGTTAATTTAGTTGGGACTTTTTTAATGAGTAAGTATGCATCAAAACTAATGGATAAAGGTGTAATTATTAATATTTCCTCAACGGATGCCACTGATACTTATAATACATATGGAATGGATTATTCAGCCAGTAAAGCGGGATTAGAAAATTTAACTAAAACTTTAGCATTAAGATTTCCTAGTATTAGAGTTTTAGCGCTTGCCCCTAATTGGGTGGATACCGAAAGTATTAGAGAAATGGATCCAGGATTTTTAGCAAGTGAACTAAAAAGAATTGGTCAAAAAGAATTATTAAAAAAAGAAGATGTTGCCCTAAAAATAATTGAATTAATTATTAATACTGATTATGTAAGTGGTAGTATTGTTAGAATGGATGGTATAAATGAATGAGTATTTAAAATGTTTTAAGATAAATGAACAAGTTTATCAAATGACCCTTGCTGCTGAAAAAAAGTTACAACCAATATTTCAAAAAATAGATGAAGTAGAAGAGTATCATAGCGTTAAAGTTTTAGCATCTTTTAAAAAAGAAGATATCAGTACTAGTGATTTTGCTAGTACCACTGGTTATGGTTATGGGGATATTGGTCGTGATAAAATTGAAAGAGTTTTTGCCCAAGTTTTAGGGGCGGAAGCAGGATTAGTAAGAGGGCAATTTATCTCTGGTAGTCACGCTTTAACTGTGGCCTTATTTGCCCTTTTAAGACCCAATGATACTTTGCTCAGTATAACTGGGCTTCCATATGATACTTTACTTGAAGTGATTGGTATTAAAGATAATCCTAGTAGTTTAAAATCTTTTAATATTAATTATGAACAAATTGATTTAATAGATAATGATTTTGATTATGAGAAAATAGAAAAAACTTTAAAAAGTAAAAAAATTAAAGTAATTGAAATTCAAAGAAGTAAAGGTTATTCAGAAAGAAAAAGTATTAGTATTGAAAAGTTAGCTAAAGTAATTAAATTTATTAAAAATATTAGTAAAGATACTATTATAATGGTTGATAATTGTTATGCTGAATTTGTGGAAAAGATAAATCCAAGTGAAGTTGGTGCTGATCTTTGTGTGGGTTCACTAATTAAAAATTTAGGGGGAGGTATTGCTCCGAATGGGGCTTATATTGTGGGAAGATGTGACTTAATTAAGTTATGCGCTGAGCGGTTAAATCTTCCTGGAGAAGCAGAAGAAGTTGGTCCAAGTTTAGGTATTAATAAAGACTTTTTAATGGGCTTATATAAAGCCCCATCAGTTGTAGCTAGTGCCCTAAAAACTTCAATTCTGGCTAGTTTTCTTTTAGAAGAACTTGGCTACCAAGTAGAGCCTCGTTATAATGATAATCATTGTGATATTGTCTTAACTATTACTTTTGGTAATAAAACAGATTTAGTAAATTATTGTCGGGGTATTCAAAATGCTTCCGCCATTGACAGTAATAGTGTCGTAGAACCTTCCCCAATGCCCGGTTATGATGATGAAGTAGTAATGGCCTCAGGTTCTTTTATCCAAGGTTCTTCTATCGAAATTTCTTGTGATGGCCCTTTAAGAGAACCATATCTTGCTTATGAACAAGGTGGTATTACTTATACTTATGGTAAAATTGCTGTAATGAGTGCCATTAGTAAAATAATGGATGAAAAATAGTTATATAAACACACTTAAAAATAATTTAAACATAAATATATAATATATGCATCAAGGGAGTGTGATATTATAAAAAAAGCTTGGAGTGATTTAAAAAGTTTTGTAACTATTGCAATGATAGCCATATTATTTATTATTGTAATTGGTAATTTATATGGTTTAAAATTAGAAGATAATATTTTAATTTTAGTGACTAACTTAATGACTGCTGTATTTACCTATTACTTTACTAAACAAGATAAGGATATTGATATTAAGTAGATAATTTGTTAAACTTTTATTAAGTGATAAAAGATGAAAGAAAAATTAAGTTTCTATAATTTATTTTATATATTTATAATTGGTAGTGTATGTGGTTGGTTTATTGAAGGATTATGGACTTTAATTAAAAAAGGGGTAATTATTAATCATTCTTGTGTTGTAATTGGTCCTTTTAATATGATCTATGGTTTATCAGCAATTCTTCTTTCTCTTTTACTATTTAAATTAAAGAAAAGTTCTAATATTAAAATATTTCTTTTAAGTTTTATTGGTTGTTCAATCTTAGAATACATAATGAGTTATTTAATGGAAGTATCTTTTGGTTTTACGGCGTGGAATTATTCTAAAAAAATATTAAATATTAATGGACGCATTAGTTTATTTTATTCTTGTGCTTGGGGAATATTAGGAATATTATGGATTAAATATCTTTTTCCCAAAATAAATAATTTAATTAATAAAATGAATAAAAAAGTAGGAACAATATTTATGATAATTTTAACAATTTTTTTAATGTTTGATGGAATACTTACTATAAGTGCAATGAATAGAGCAAGAGATTATGATAAAGGAATACTACCTCATAATAATTATGAAAAATTTTTAGATAATTATTTTGATAGTAAATATTTAAAAAATATGTTTAATAATAATTGGTAATTAAAATAAACCTCTAGTATGTGTAATTAATAATCAATTAATGTTAATATTGATAAAAAGAGGTAATTATGGATCAAGAAAAAATTGGCAAATTTATTGCAAGTGTTAGAAAAGAAAATAAACTTACGCAAGAAGAGTTAGCACAATTTTTAGGTGTTAGTACTAATGCTGTTTCAAAGTGGGAAAGAGGTATCTGTTTAATGGATATGGCCCTTTTAAAACCCCTTTGTGAAAAACTTAATATTAGTGTTAATGAATTATTGAGTGCCAAAAGATTAAATAATGAAGATTATAAAACAACAAGCGAAGAAAATATTTTAAATATAGTTAATGAACAAACTAAAATTAATAAAATATATAAAATATATTTTATCTGTTTAGGTATTTTATGTTTATTACTTATTTTATTCTTAATTGGTTTTTATTTTGGCAAAGTTTATCAAAATTATGAAGGGAAAGCCCATATAGCAGTTAGTGTTATTGCTGATTGTCAAAATAAAAAAATTAAATATTTAGAAGATGAAAATAGTACTTTATATTATTATTGTTTAAATAATTTAGAAATAAATGAAAATATTACTTTAAAAAAATATTTTCAAAAGAAAAATAAAAATATTATTGATGGGATTGATGATTTATTAGAGCATATTGATGTAATTAAAACGGATTATATTTATGAGGGTGGAACAAGTATAAGTTATACTGATAATGCTGTAATTATTAAATGTAATACTTTTGATGGTAATAAAGATGTTTTTATTGGACCAGCAAGTATGGATGTTACATCTTCTTTAGAAGTAGGAATATGTGGATATAATTATGATAAAAAAATAGTTTATGCTAATTATTATATTAATAAAATAAATTATCAAGATAATAATGGTTATTATGAATTAGTAATTTCTAAAAATGAAGAAAGTTTAGAAAGAGAAGTAGTTAAAGTTAAAAGTAATATAACTTTAGAAGAGGGAAAAGATTATGACTTTGGCTTTTTATCTAAAGATGGTCATTTATCTGGTTCCATTAAAGATATTTTTCAAAATTATGAATTAATAGAAATAGATAGATTTCCTAAA
>CANRDM010000019.1 GCA_947629365.1 uncultured Bacilli bacterium | reverse complement strand
AAATTTCAAACAAAAACGAGAATATTTTTCCCGTTAATGTTTTTTAAATTTTAAGACATTTTCAAAAACTATTGACAGTGCTTATTGTTTTTCACTATCGAATATTTTCTTTAAGAATTGGCCAGTATAAGATTTTTCTATTTTACTTATTTCTCTTGGTGTGCCGGTGGCAATAACTTCTCCCCCAAATCTTCCACCTTCTGGACCTAAATCTATAACATAATCAGCTTGTTTAATAACGTCTAAATTATGTTCGATAACTATAACAGTATCACCATTATCAACTATTTTATTTAAAACTTCTAGTAACTTTTTAATATCAGCAGAATGAAGACCAGTTGTTGGCTCATCTAAAATAAAGACTGATTTACCAGTGGCTTTCTTTTGTAGTTCTTTTGCAAGCTTAACACGTCCCGCTTCTCCGCCAGATAAAGTCGGTGCTCCTTGTCCAAGCTTAATATAAGAAAGACCAACATCATACATAACTTTTAATTTATCACGAACTTTAGGAATATTATCAAAGAAAGGAATTGCCTCACTAACTCGCATATCTAAAATTTCCGAAATATTTTTACCTTTAAATTTAACATCTAATGTTTCTTTATTAAAACGAGTTCCTCCACAGACATCGCAAGGTACATAAACATCTGGTAAAAAATGCATTTCTATTTTTTTAACACCATCACCATAGCACGCTTCACATCTTCCGCCTTTAACATTAAATGAGAAACGACTCTTATCATAACCCCGCATTTTAGATTCCTTCATATTTGCAAAAACATCTCTTATATCGTCAAAGACCCCAACATATGTAGCGGGATTACTTCTTGGTGTCCTTCCAATAGCATCTTGGCTAATATTAACAACTTTATCAACATTTTCTATTCCTTTAACTGCCTTACATTTACCAGGAATATCTTTACTATTATAAATTTCTTTATGAAGAGTTTTATATAATATCTCATTAACTAAAGTAGATTTACCACTTCCGGAAACACCTGTTACCACAATAAATTTATTAAGAGGAAATTTAACATTAATATTTTTTAAATTGTTTTCACTGGCTCCTTTTACTTCTAAGAATAAACCATTACCTTTTCTTGTTTTTTTCGGTATTGCAATTTTTTCTTTACCTGATAAATATCTACCAGTGATACTCTTATCATTTTTCATAACTTCTTCCGGTGTTCCACTTGCAACAATGTAACCGCCTTCTTCTCCTGCCCCAGGCCCAACATCAACTAGATAATCAGCAGCCATCATTGTATCAGTATCGTGTTCAACAACAATTAAAGTATTTCCTAAATCCCGCATTTCTTTTAAAGAATTAATTAATTTTTCATTGTCTCTTTGATGAAGACCAATTGATGGTTCATCTAATACATATAATACTCCAGAAAGACGACTACCAATTTGAGTAGCGAGTCTAATTCTTTGGGCTTCTCCTCCTGATAAAGTTGCAGCACTTCTTGAAAGAGTTAAATAATTAAGGCCTACATTCATTAAAAAGTCTAGACGAGATAATATTTCTTTAATTAATAATCTACTTATCTCTTCTTCTTCCTTAGTAAGCTTTAAATTACGTAAAAAATCACTTAATTCATCAATTGCCATTTCACATAATTCAAAAATATTTTTGCCATTGATTTTAACTGCTAATATTTCGTCTTTAAGTCTCGTTCCCTTACACTTTGGACAAGTAGACTCAACCATATATCCTTCGATCCATTCTCTTATCCAAGTACTATTAGTTTCTAAATATCTTCTTTCTAAATTGTTAACAATCCCTTCATATCTTGATTTGGTATCTCTAGTGCTCCCGCTTTTAGATACATAGTGAAAATCCATTATATCTTTAGTTCCATAAAGAATAATGTCTAAATCACTTCTTTTCATATCTTTAACGGGAATACTTAAATCAATATTATAATGTTCAGCAACTGTATTTAAGCTACTCATATACATATTATTATCTAAGTTAATAGCGACAATTGCCCCTTTATTAATACTCTTATTTTTATCAGGAATTAATAGTTCCTCACTTATCTTAAGACGGGTCCCAAGTCCCTTACACTCATCACAAGCACCATATGGTGAGTTAAAAGAAAACATTCTTGGTTCAAGTTCACTTAAAGAAAAATTACAATAAGGACAAGCATAATTTTCACTCATTAAAATATCTTCTTCATCATTAACACGAATAATAACAAGACCATTTGCCATTTTGCAACTAGTCTCAATGGCCTCGAAAATTCGACTTCTTTCTTCCTTACTAACGGGTAGTTTATCAATTAAAACATAAATATCATCTTTAACATTTTTTTCTAAAGTTATTTCATCAAAAGCATTATATAATACCCCATTAACTTTAATTTTTGTAAATCCTTTACTTTTTAAATCTTCAATTAAATCTTTATGGGTTCCTTTTTCACCTCTTACAATTGGCGAATATATCTCTATTTTAACTCCCTCATCAAAGGCTAAAACTTTATTAGTCATTTCTTCAATACTTTGACTTTTAATAGGTATTTTGTGAATAGGACAATAAGGTACCCCAATTCTTGAAAATAATAAACGAAAATAATCATATAATTCCGTTATTGTTCCCACCGTTGAACGTGGATTTTTATTAGTGGTTTTTTGATCAATGGAAATACTTGGTGACAATCCTTCAATTGAATCAACATCAGGTTTTTCTCCACCACCAATAAATTGTCTTGCATAAGCAGATAAACTTTCAACATATCTTCTTTCCCCTTCAGCATAGATTGTATCAAAAGCTAAACTACTTTTACCACTACCAGAAACACCGGTCATAACAATTAACTTATTTTTAGGGAGTTCTAAATCAACATTTTTTAAATTATTTTCCCTCGCTCCTCTAATAATTATTTTATCCATATAATCACCAACTTCTAATTATTTTAAACTATTTTTAAAAATATTCAAGCAATAATAATTATAACAAACAATTGTATGAAATTCAATCTTTTTTTAAAAATAAAAAGGCACTCACAGTATGAGGCCTTCATATCCGTAGAGTAAACCTCTACATTAATATATTAACCATAATTAATAATTTTATACTATAAATTTTTTATTTTACCATTATATCACAAATAAGATTAGTAATTTCTGTTTGATTATCCACTGGTAATCCTTCAATTAATCTAGCTTCCGCATATAATATTTTAGTATATTTTTTTAATTCTTCTTGATCTTTTTCATATAATTCTTCTAATTTTTTAGCAATTGGATGTTGATAATTTATTTCTAATACTTTCTCAGCATTAATTTCCCCGTTATTAGGTACTGCTTTCATAACTTTTTCCATTTCAACAGAGACCTCTCCACTACTAGACAAACAAACAGGATGATTTTTTAACTTACTCGTAAATCTAACTTCTTTAATATCTATTTCACCTTTCATTAAAGATAATAAGTCTTTGTCTTTTTCGTTTAACACTTTTAATTCTTCTTTTTCTTCTTCTGTATCTATATCAATATTATCGGAACAAATATTTTTAAAATCTTTATCTTCAAATTTAAGCATAACCTTAAAAACAAATTCATCTAAATAATTAGAACATAAAAGAACATCTTTATCTTTAGATATCATTGCTTCAACTTGTGGTAATGTTTTTATTTGCTCAATTGAATTACCACAAGCATAATAGATAGCTGATTCATCTTTATTATTAGCTAAATACTCTTTTAAAGTTACTAATTTTTCCATCTTAGATGAATAAAATAGTAATAAATCTTGTAATTTATCTTTATTAAATCCATAACTATTATAAATACCAGCTTTTATTTGTAAGCCAAATGCATCCCAGAATTTTAAGTAGTCTTCTCTTCTTTCATCTAACATACTTACTAATTCATTTTTAATATGGGTTTCAATATTATTGGCTATTGTTTTTAAAACTCTATTTTGTTGTAAAGTTTCTCTTGAAATATTAAGTGATAAATCTGATGAATCAACAACACCTTTAACAAAGCTAAAATAATCTGGTATTAAATCAGCACACTTTTCCATAACTAAAACGCCGTTTGCATACAATTGTAATCCTTTTTCATATTCTTTAGAATAATAATCAAAACTTGCTTTAGAAGGAATATATAATAAAGAATTATATTCAATTGTTCCTTCAGCTTTAATATGAATATGATTTAAAGGTTTTTCATAATCAAAGAATTTGTCAGAATAAAAAGTATTATATTCTTCTTCACTAATATCTTTTTTATTTCTTTTCCATAAAGGGACTAAACTATTAATGGTTTCTACTTTTGTTTCTTTGTCATCTTTTAGAGCCATTTTAATTGGATAAGTTATATAATCAGAATACTTCTTAACTAAATTTTGAATTTCGTAATCATCTAAAAAACGATTATATTCTTCTTCATCTTTAATTGTTAATATTACATCTGTTCCATAGATCTCTTTATCACACTTAGTTACTGTATAACCTATAGTACCAGATGAGACCCAAGAATAAGCATCCTCACTCCCGTAAGCTTTAGAGATAACTTCTACTTTAGAGGCAACCATAAAGGCCGAATAAAAACCAACGCCAAATTGCCCAATTATATCAATGTTTTCTTTTTTCTCATTAGTATTTTTAAAATCAAAAGATCCACTTTTTGCAATAGTACCCAAATTATTTTCTAATTCTTCTTTGGTCATTCCAATACCATTGTCACTGATAGTTAGCATTCTTTTATCTTTGTCTATCTTTATGTTAATCGCAAAATCATCTTTTTTAATTTTCATCTTTTTATCAGTGAGAGATTGGTAATGCAGTTTATCAATTGCATCAGATGCATTAGAAATTATTTCTCTTAAAAATATTTCCTTATTAGTATAAATCGAATTAATCATCAACTCCATTAATCTTTTTGATTCAGCTTTAAATTCTTTCATAATATATCTCCTTTTTAGCACTCATAACTTTTAAGTGCTAATATGATTATATTACTCTATTACCTAAATGTCAACAAGATTATTTTTTTATTTTTACCGCGGTTCCATAAGCAATAATTTCGGCTGCTCCACCCATAACACTAGATGATCCATATCTAACGTTAATAATAGCATCAGCCCCTAAGCTTTCAGCCTCATCTACCATTCTCTTAGTAGCCATACTTCTAGCTAATTTAATCATATCTGTATAAGACGTTATTTCACCACCAACAATCGTTTTTAAACCAGCCATTATATCGCGGCCAATATTCTTAGATTGAACGATTTGTCCTTTGACTAAACCCAAAACTTCAGTTATTTCTTCTCCTGGTAAATAATCAATATTTACAAGCTTCATCTTCTTCACCTCCTACTATTTCTTTAATTCGCAAAACTAAATTATAACATATTGATATTATTGGCAATAATAAAATTATAAGAATAAATGCAAATAATGCAAAAGGTAGTCCAGCTTTCATTTGCATACTTATAAGTAACCATAGTAAAAAGATAAACATACTACTAAAAACTAAACTAGCAATCACTGCCCCAATTATTTTTTTACTTTTACTTACCTTATTTTTATTCATTGTAAATCTCTCTTTCTTATTCATTACTCTAACACACTCAAAATATGGTGTAACGTCAAGATTATTAAACGTTTCTTTCTTATTAATTATTTCCTCACACATTAATTTTATTTTTTGATAGTTTTTTTCTAAACTCTCAATTTTTTTAATTCTATCTAGTAGACAATCACTTAAATTAAGACTACCATCATTTAATAATTTTAAATCTCTAATAGGAACATCTAACTCTCTTAAAAATTTAATTATTTTTAGTTTCTTAAGATCATCTTCGTTATAAAAGCGATATTTATTTTCTATTCTTTTGGGCGTAAGTAATCCTTCATCTTCATAATACCTGATACTTTTCTTGGTTAGACCAACAATATTTTCTACTTCTTGAATTAACATTTTCTCTCCTTTCAAACTAAATATATCCTATAACCTAAGAGGAATGTCAATAATTTTTTGTTAAATAATTAAAAAAATATCTGGATTATAACTTCCAGATAACTTTATTAATTTTTTTGAATACTATTTTCAATAATACTAATTATTTCTCCACAATTATCGACAGTTTTAACAATTCTGTTACTTAGATTACTAATTTCGGTTATTTCATTAGTAATACCTTTTTCAATGCCATACTCTAACGTAGTTTTAAAAAACTTAGGTATCAAGTTAACACTCATCTTTAATACATCTTTAAAATCTGTAAATGTTCTATTTACATAATATTCAGTAATTTGACTAATCAATAATTCTTCCGTAATTAAATCATTATCACTAATATTATTAAGACCATATAACGCTACAAAACATTTAGCTAAGTTAAACATAATAGCGGGTGGATCAATATTGTATTTTGTAAAAACACCAACCATATTCATAAAATACGTCGTCACTGGTATATTTTTAAATTCTTTAGCACATAATTCAATATCTTTTAAAAATTTATCATAGTCAAAAGTTTTATATTTACTATTATTTAAAAGTAATTCTGATAATTTTTGAACATTAACATTGTAAGCATTTAAAAATAAATCTCTAATAAAAATACAATCTTTTTTATCTAGATGAAATAAAAGTCCCATATCAAGAAAGCCAATATTACCATCATCATCTATATAAATATTGCCACTATGGGGATCCCCGTGAAAAATAACATCATTTTCTTTAAAAAGAGATGTAAATGTTATTCTAAAATATTCATTTATACACTTAACTATTTTAGCTTTATTTTCGCTAGTTAAGGGCATTTCATTAATAGTTTTATAAGGAATAAATTCCATAACAATAATATTTTCAGTACATAAATTTTTATAGACAAAAGGAATTTTTATTTTAACACTATCGACATTGTAATTATTAACTCTTTTAGCATAATTCCAAAATTCTATAATATTATCTTTTTCTTTATTAAAATCATTTTCTTCCATTATCCAACCAATAAATAAATTTAATATTGTATCACTGCCGATTAAATTTTTAAAATTAAATATCCATCCAAAACGATGTATAATTTTTTTTAATTGTTTAATGTCTTTATTAATTTTATTGGTTACATCTTTTCTTTTTATTTTAATAGCTACTTCTTTATTATTTAAAAGAACTCCTTTATGAACTTGTGAAATAGATGCCGAGCCAAGAGGTTTTTCATCAATAATTTTAAATTTTTCCTCTATTTTGCAATTGTATTCTTTTTCAATCATTTTTTTGATTTTTTTAAATTTAATTGGATTACAATCATCACATATTTTAGAAAGGGCTAAGCGATCTTCTTCCGTAAAAATATTACCATAATTTTGCATCGCTAATATTTGGGCAAATTTAATATAAACTACACCCATATGAGAAGCAAACCATCTAATTGATTCGCCAGAAGACTTTCTAAAAACAAATTTTTTTATTAACATAATTAATCCATAAAAATATAGTTTCATTAATAATCACCGCCTTAAATAGATAATACATTAAAATATAATTATTGTCAAAATTTATATAGTAACTATCTTTTAGGCTTATTTATTTTGTTAATTTTCTTACCATTTCTTCTTTAGAACGGGGAAGAGAAAAATCTATTTCTTCACCTTTTGTTGTATCCCATAAATTACTTAACTTCCATATTAAGTCAAAATATTCTTTAGGTAAAGGAGAAGCTTCTCCACCATTAATATAACTTCTAAACTTATTAAAACGGTGATCAATTTCACTATAAGAAGCATTATCACCTTGAAGAGGCTTATAAAAGCCAAAATAAGAGGCATTATCAAATTTCCAACCATACTTAAAAAATTTATCTATTTGTAATACATCTTCATAAGTCATATCAGTAGGAAAGCCATAAAGTTTTAATAAATTGCCAATATTTTGCATTTCAAAAGCTGGAACAAATGGTTTTTTATAATCAAAAAGATCATTATATAACAAAGTTGGATAATTAGATACATCATTTAATAAATCAACTGCATAGCCTTTTTCATCTAAAACAAAATAGATTCGACGTAATCTCTCCACTGATGCAGATGGCTCTTTAACTGGTAACTTAGAAAAAGCCACTGAGCCAACATTAATATCGTCGCGTTTTACTACATAATTAGCATTTTTCATATAATCATTCCTTTGAACAATGACTATAATAGCAAATAATTATAATTATGTAAAGTGTTTAATTTCTCTTCTTTTTGTTTTGCTTAATTAAGCTTATTATGGCAATTAATCCCCATACAATTTCAAGGGTAAAAGAAAACCAAGCATTTTTAGGAAATAAACCAATTGCCATCAAAGTTGCAGATAATAAATTAAGAATTTGATAAGTAACACCATTGTTAATCTTATTTAAAGATATTAAAAAATAAGGAATTAAACATAGTATCATTCCAATCCACCCAATAATATCAAAAAACATATTACCACTCCTTCTATAACACTATATATACTATAGCATAAAAAATAGAATTAAGTTAATAATTCTATAATTTAAATAAATCAACTAATATTAGTTTACCGTCAAAATATCAGCTTCGTTTAAGTCTTTAAGTAGCTCTTTATTTGGTCTATTCATTAGCAATCTTTTAAATAAAAACTCCTTTATCTTAAGTCCAGATCAACTATTTCATATTCTGTTGTTCCTAATCCTAATTTTTCAGCTTCAAAAACAGTATGAATAGCGTTTTTTTCTTCCATTCTTTTAATTAAACTCATCTTTCCCTTATCTTCTGAATTAATAATGGTATCATATGAACATTTATCAATAGCCACCGGATCAATTGAAGCATAAATTCCAATATCTTTCATTTCCGGATCTTTTGGATTTGAATCACAATCGCAATCTATAGATATATTATTTAAAACATTAATATATGCCATATTAGATGGGCTAAAATAATCAATAATGGCTTTACAAGCTTCGGCCATACTTTCTAAAAAGCCATCTTGATTATCTGTATGATGCCACATTTCATCTGGATCTTTTGTAATTCCTACTGAATGGATCCAAGCTTTACCATTAGATGAAGCCATACCAATAGACATATTTTTTAAAGCACCACCGAAGCCACCCATTGCGTGTCCTTTAAAATGGGAAAGCATTAAAACTGAATCATAATTTTTAATATGACTACCAACAATATTAACACCTTGTAAATGGCCATCATAATTAACAGGTATTTCTTCATCCCCATCTTCATCCATTATATCAACAGGGGCAATTTTATTAAAACCGTGTTCTTCAATAACTTTATAATGGTCACTTGTTTTAAATCTTTTACCACGATAAGCCGTATTACATTCAACAATAGTGCCTTGTAATTTTTGAACCAAATCTTTAATTAACTCTGGTTTTAAATAATTATGACCTCCAAGTTCTCCCGTCGAAATTTTTACCGCTACTCTACCTTTTAAATCAGTATTTAGAGCCTCATAAATTCTAACTAAACCTTCACTACTAATATCTCTTGTAAAATACACTTTTGCTTTTGTCATTATTTCACTCTCCTAAAGATATTATACCTTCTTTTATAAACTAAATGCAATTATTTCTTAATCTTTCTCTTACTTTAGCATAAGCATTTAAATTAGTAATGTTATTTAAACCAATAGTTTTTAAAAATCTACTATCACTAACTTTCTCTAAATTTTGTAAAATATAGTGATATCGTTCAAGAAAATTAGGCATTTGAAATATTTCTAAAGTTACCAAAAATGATAATAAATAAGCATTATAATTTATTTCAATTGTTGTACCAATTAAGTTAAATAAATCATCAAGTGAATTAACATTTACTTTTTCTAATATTTTATTATTCGTAATTCTTTCATAAAATTTATGAAAATTTTTAATTGAATGCAAACTATAAAGATTATCATAATATCTTGCTTTAGTTAAGCTCTCTAGTAATTCCATTAGATTAATAATTCTTTTTCTAGCTTCATCTTTATAAATATTATTTTTAATCATCCATAATAATAAACCTAATTCATAACTAAACGATTCTACTTCACTTAAAAAACTGATTCTTATTGGTTCACCATATAAAATTTTTTTAACTAAGTGTCCACATTCGTGTGCTAAAGTAGAAGAAAAATCAATATTAGAAGAAGATAATAATTTAAGAAAATATTCCCCTTCTATTGTTGGAATAATTCGGGGATTAGTATTATGTTTATCAAACAATATATAATCTCTATTTTGAAGAACATATTTTTTATATATATTAAAATGCTCATCACCAAATGTTTCTTTAATATAATCACTAACAAAAGCAAAACTATCTTCTCTTGGAATAATATCACTAATCACTTCTTTTTCTAGAGAATCTAATTTCAAAATACTTTCTATAGTGTTTCGTACGACATTCTTCGTAATCCGATTTTTTATAGGGAACAAATTATTTGTATCATTATAGGCTTCTAAAAATTCTTCAATAGAAACTTCATTATGAGTAACTGTACCTTCTTGAAAAATTAAAGTTGCATATAATAATTGATACATTAATAATACATCTTCATACTCTTCATCTTTTAAAGCTAATTTTTCATAATAATTCATTTTTTCTTCAACATATTCTTCATTAAAACCTTTTTTCATTATGTTATCCCCTTAGCAAGTTTTTATTTTAAAATAAAGGTTTAAAAAAAGCAAGTAGCAATCAGCATACCTTGCTATTTTTTATTTATTACTTCCAAATATTCACCGGGAACATTAATATTTTTCTTATCATATTCTTCTTTTAGATATTTAAAAAATTCTCGATTAATTTGAAAATGACTATCTGGCTTACAATCAATTTCTACCTTATATATGTAGTTATTAGCATTTAGTTTTTCTATACCAAGAGGTTTAATATCATCTGTAACATCATTTAATTTAAGCATTTTTTTATTAATACTATTTATAATCTTTTCTAAATCAGTTAGAGCTAAATCTTTACTAACGGGAAATTCTAAGTAAAGAATTGTATCATACATACTATGATTAATAACACTAGTAATGGCACTATTATTAATAATCATTACTTCCCCAGTATAGGACTTAATCTTTGTTGTTTGTAATCCAAGTTCAATAACTTCACCCCGAAAACCATTAATGGTAACTATATCTCCTTGCATATAATGATTATCAAATATTATAGCAATACCTGATAATAAATTTTTAATTGTATCTTGAAATGCAAGGCCAATTATTGCTCCCGCAATACCTAAAGAGGCAATTATACTAGTTGTTTTTATCCCATATATATTTAAAATAGCTAAAATAGTTATAATAGCAATAATATATTTTATAATACTTTTAAATAAATTAATTATGGTTTTCTCTCTTTTTAATTGTAGTTCTTTCTTATTTTTGACGCTTTTGTTGAAAACTAAGACCTTATCAACAATTTTACATAATATTGCATATATAATTAAGGCAATAATAATATATATTATAGGTAAATAAACTTCTTTAATTAATATTTTCTTTAACATATTTTTTAAAAAAAGTTATTTTTGCAAATAACTATTTCTTTTTACCTTTTCCTTTCTTTTCTTCTTTTTTAGGAGTAAATTCAACTTCTTCAATAACTTCTTTTTTTCCTTCATTAGCTACTAATTCTTTTTCTTCTTTTGGGGTTTCTTTTGTAAGAGGACTAGAAGACATATCTTTATAAATAAAGAAACTAATAAAATCAATTAAACCATATATAACCATAAATAAACCAATTATTTTAAGTGGTAAATTAGAGTTAACAATGGTATATACACCTGCAATGACAATTACTAAACCAACTACAATCAAAGCATAAAATTTGCTTGATCGATCAGTTGTATAAAAAGTTTGCATTACTTTACCAATTCCTATTAATATTAAATAACCACCAATTATAAAACGTAATACTAGTTCAATGGCATCAGCTAAAAAGATAAATACTAGTCCTAAGATAACAGCAGTTACACCAAAGGCCATTTCATTACGATTAACAACTTTTAAATTCTTGTCTTTAATATAATAATTTAATATTTTATAAAGACCTATTAATATTAGTATACCACCAAATACATAAGATATTACTTTAATAAAAACATCTGGTTTAGTAAATAAAACAATACCTAAAGCAAAAAAGATAATTCCACTTACTAATGAATAATTATTTGATTTTTTCATACATCCACCTTCCAATATAATTATACAATAAATATTTTAATTAGCAAAATATTTTTAATTAATTAACATTTATTTAAAAAAGAACCAATAATATGATAAAATTGATATAGGACGTGATGTTATGTATGATGTAATTATAATTGGTGCTGGACCGGCAGGATTATTTTCTGCTTATGAATTGATTGAAAATAATCCTAATTTAAAAATTCTACTTCTTGATAAAGGTAAATTTGCTCATCACAGAGTATGTCCAATGAAAACAACTGGCACTTGTGCTAACTGTAACCCTTGTAATATTTTATCTGGATTTGGAGGAGCAGGAACATTTTCTGATGGAAAACTTAATTTTATTCCTAAACTTGGTAAAACTGATCTTTATAAATATCTTAGTATTAGTAGTGCCGAAAAAATTATTAATGATACAGAAGAAATTTTTAATAAATTTGGAATGGATAGTGGTGTTTATCCAACTAACTTAGATGAAGCTTATAAAATTAAAGAGAAAATTGCTAAAGAAGGCGCTAATCTTTTAATAATTAAACAAAAACATTTAGGTAGTGATAAATTACCAGGATATATTGAAAATTTTACTAACTATTTAAAAGATAAAAATATCGAAATTTTAGAAGATGCAAATGTTACAGATATTATTTTTGGAGAAATAAATAAAGTAATATATAACTGTAAAGGAGAAGAAAAAACTTTAAATAGTAAATATGTTATTGTAGCACCAGGAAGAACTGGAGCTAAATGGGTTCAACAAATTGCTGAAAAATACCATATACCATATACATCACAAAGTATTGAAATTGGCGTTAGAGTTGAAGTTAGAAAAGAAATCTTAAGAGAGTTATGTAGTGTTATTTATGATCCAACTATATTTATTAAAACAAAAACTTATAATGATCAAATAAGAACTTTCTGTACTAATCCTGAAGGGTTTGTTGCTAAAGAAAATTATTATGGCTATATTTGTGTTAATGGTCACGCTTTAAAAGATATTAAATCAAATAATTCTAACTTTGCTTTTATTTCTAAAGTAAATTTAACTGAACCAGTTACTAATACTCGAGAATATGGTGAATCAATTGCTAAAATTGCCAATACCCTAGGTGATGGTAAACCAATAATTCAAACTCTAAGAGATTTACAAGTAGGGAGAAGAAGTAACATCGATAGAATTAATAAAGGTTTTATTGAACCAACTCTTAAAGACGTCGTTGCAGGTGATCTTGCTCTTGTTTTACCTCACCGCATTATTATTAATATTTTAGAAGGTTTAGAAACTTTAGATAAAATTGTCCCTGGTGTTAATAATGGTGAAACACTATTATATGGTCCAGAAATAAAATTTTTTAGTAATGAAATTACAACAAACAATAATATGAAAATTGATGATTATAATGTTTACTTTATTGGTGATGGTGCTGGTAAAGCTGGTAACATTGTTGCTGCTGCGGCCACTGGATTAATCGCTGCTCGAGACATTTTAAATAATCAAAAAAACAATGAAAATTAATAATTAAAATTTTTTTAAAAAATTAGCAAAAAAATGTTGACAAATGCCTTAAAATCGATTAGGATAGTAATCACCAATTCGAGAAATCTTGAATTGGTGCTAGTATCACACTAGTCAACCCCTTTTTATTCTTTGAGAACGTACGGTAAGTATATGCCTGCGTTCTCGTTTTTTATTTATGATTATATTTTTTGGTTATTTCTTTCATTGTCAAATTGCTTTTAACACTTGTTTTGAAATCACTAATTTTAGCATAATTTACATACTTATCAATTTCTTTAATAAGTAGAAAATTATTATCTTTAAAGTTTATTAAAGACCATTTACCTTTTAGTCTTTTACCATATAAAGTTATTTTTAAAACCTTTTCATCATAATAATCTATTTTATAATATCCTCTATCCCAAAGCATAACTGTTCCACCACCATATTCACCTTCGGGAATAATCCCTTCAAAATCACGATAAGAAAGAGGATGATCTTCAACCATTACTGCAAGTCTTTTATCTTTTGGGTTATATGATGGTCCTTTAGGTACTGCAAAACTTTTTAAAACACCATTAAGTTCTATCCGAAAATCATAGTGATCGTGACTAGCTAAATGATGTTGAACACAGAACTTCAATCTTTTACCAGAATTTGTCTTTTTTCCTTTTGGTTCTTTTGTTTTCTTAAAATTTCTTTTAGCATTATAACTTTCCAAACTCATCTTTTATCACCTAATAAATAGTGTGGTTAATTATTAAAAATATATTTATTTTGTTATCTCATTGTTATTTTTCTAAATATGTTATAAAATACATTATAAGTTTTGAGGTGCTAAAATGGATTTTAAAGAAATAGAAGATAAAAAAGAGTATTTAAATAATTTAAGAAGCTTTACAGAAGAAGAAATAGAAAACATTAATCAAGATGTAATAAAAAGAAATATAAATCAAAGTAAAGACAAAAGAGAATTAGATGGGATAGTAGATGTTTACCATTATATAAATTATATAATGCGAGAAGAAAGTTCATTTCCCTACCCTAAAGGATATAAACGCCCTTTAACAGAAGAATTATTACAAGAGCTAAATAGAACTATTTTATATCATTATACATATCTTTTACCCTGTGAAAAAGGTTTTTATAGACTAGGGGAAAATGATAAAATCAATGGGATGGTTTTACCATCTCAAGAAATATTTATTCCAAGACTTCAAAAACTAATAGATTGGTATGAAAAAACCTCTATAGAATTTATTTTGAAAATTACTTATTTTCATTTAGAATTTTTATGCAATATTCACCCATTCTATGATGGAAATGGTAAAACAGCAAGAGCATTTATGAACTTAGAATTAGCAAGATTAAATTACCCAATGATTGGCTTAAAATATGATAATCCAAACCAATATTACGAAGCAATACATAAATACATTGAGCAAAATGACGCTAATCCAATGAAAAGTTTAATTATAGAAAAAATTAATAAAGAATTAGATCAACAAATATTAATTAAAAAGAGAAGTTAAAATCTTTGCTAATCGTCTTTATCTTTTAAGTAATGAGTGTTATAATAGTAAATACTTTTTCAAGGGGAGTTTATTTATGAAGATAATAGATTATATAAAAAATTT
>CANRDM010000018.1 GCA_947629365.1 uncultured Bacilli bacterium | reverse complement strand
CAGATAAGATAGAAATAGAATATTATCAAAATATCATATTTAGTATTATTCAAGATATCATAATGGGAAGAAATGAATATTTTAATGAATTATTTAAAGGTGATATAGAAAAAGCTGTTTCTTTATTAATTGATGGATTAAAATATGGTAATAACGAAATAAATTATGAAGAAATATTAGAAAACAAGTATTTATTAAATTTATTATTAGCAACAGAAAAAGGTGAATTATCTAACTTTTATGATAATTATAAAATTAAATTAAAAGATTATATTACTGATACTTACTTTGAAGGTGTTTTCATCTTAAATAATATTATCCCTATTAAAACATATTTCTTTTTTAAAGACTGGTTGCCTTTAAAGTTATTAGTTGATAAATCTACATTAATTGAAAAAACCGATGCTTTAATAAATTTATATAATGATTTTTATGAATTATATCTTACTAAAGTGTCAAAAAATAATGCCATATATTATTTACCAGAGGGCATTAAAATAATTAACAGAAGGATATTTTATAATGAACCAAAAATTGGTGAATTATTACATAAAATTGATATAAACTCTAATGGTAAAGTTGTTTATTTACCAAGCAGCTTAGAAAGTGTTAAATTTCAACTATTTTCTAAAGACTGTCAAACCGCTGGTGTTATTTTAAATGAAGGTTTAAAAAAAATAACAAGTAAAGCTTTTTATGATCAAGAATTTTATGGTATAACTATTCCAAGCACTATCGAATATATTGACAGGTTTGCTTTTAATTTTAAAACTTTAAAATTAATAACTTTTAATAACATAACTCCATCTAAATTTATTACTTTGGGTGATGAAATGCTTATGAGTAATTTTTCTGAAAAAAATGATATTACTTATTCAGACTTGCGAAATATTATTTTTCATTATGATGATTTAGATATGGATATAAATATATCTATTATACCGTTTAATAAAGATGAATATAATAATGATGTGTTTCCAGGTTTTTACATTCTTATTTTTAATAACTTTTATAATACATTATTAAAAAGATTTAATAGTTTAAAAGCAATGTTTCAAATTTTTAAAATTAATATATCTGATGAGACAACTAAAATATCATTTGATGATTCGCTTTTTAAAGATGTTTTTATAAAAAATGATGTTGATGTTATAGATAAAGCAGAATTATTGTTAAATAATGTTATTAATCTAGAAAAAACTTTAGATGAATTTATTAAAAATAATTATGATAAATACAGAATAGAAAAAGAAAAATTAAAGTTTAAATTAACTTTAATTGCCCAAAAGAAATTTTATTATGAAATTAAAGAAGAACTATTAAAAGAAATAAATGCTTTAATATTAGAATTTAAAAATAGTGCTTATATACCAAAAGAATTTAATGAACACTTTGATTTTTCTAATGGTTGTGTTTATGAAAAAAAATATTTTTCTAGAATAAAAGAAATGACAATAGATGATAATGATTTTTATAATTTATATAATTTAAAATATAATGCTTTAATGCTAACTAATAATGGTGTTGTTGAATTATTTTATGATAAAATAGAGGATGATAAAGAAAAAGAATATTATGAAATGATAGTTCATGAAAAAATTGTATCTACTTATAGAGCTTTGGGAATATTAGAAAAAGAATATAATAAAATATCTAGTTTTTGCAATGAAGTTTTTAATGATAGTAGAGAAGTTTTAAATAATTTCTTTTTATTAAATTTTTTAAATGCCCTATCACAATATGATTTCACTTATAAAACAGAATCAGGAAAATATAGCCTTTATAATTTATTTGAAAATATTACTGTTCAAAATGGTCTCAAAATTAGCAATAAAGATGATCTTTCTGGTGAAGGAATATTTACTTATGATCGAAATTACTTTACTTTAGGAAGTGCTTTATTATTTAAAAAATTTAATATTTTAAAAAAAGATATTAGTTTTGTTTATCAAGATCAAGTATTTAATATTCCTGAAAGTTTAGTTGAATTTTATTATTTATATATAAATCATACACAGGACTCAATTAGATTTATGGTTCCTGAAGGGATAGAATCAATAAAAGATATTTATAAAATATCTGAAGTTTCTTCTGTTAATGGTCCTGGATCACCTTTATTAGATAGAGATATTGAGCTTGCTGATTATATAAAAAAGAATGCCAAAGGTCAAACCGTATCTATGCCTAAAAGTTTAAGAAAGATTGAAGGTTTAATTGATATACCTCTTAATTATATTTGTTTAAATGAAGGACTTATTAGTTTGGAAGGAAATGTTTTAAGTAATCAACAATTTACTGCTTTAGGAATTCCTTCAACTGTAAGATATATTGATAATGATGCTTTTAATACCGATAAATTACGTTCAATAATTGTTAAAGAAGATGCTTTAGTAGATAATGGCGAAAAGTATTTACAAATAATATTGAGAGATTTTGGTTTGTTAGAAGACAAAGATAGAAATCTTATAAAACTTAATTTAGAGACAATCGTAGTAAAATTAAATAATGGTGGTAATTTAAAATATGAATCTATTTTTTATGAGCTTCCTTCATTTGAAGATGTAGTAGATGATATAGATTTTAGCTCTGTTAATTATTATGAAAAAAATATCTGTATTCATCTTATTTATAAAGATATAATGGAAAGAATTAATGTCCGTCGTAGAGTAAGAAGCAAAAATTAAAATCTAATTGAGATTTAGACCTTTTATTAGTATAATAAACTTGGTGGTATTATGTTAGTTAGTAATAATTGGCAAGATTATAAAATATTAAAAACAAGTAAAGGAATGAAACTAGAGAGTTGGCAAAATATTTTGTTACTTAGACCAGATCCAGTAGTTACTTGGGATTTAGGTGGCTTTGATGATTACAAAATAAATGCTATGTATTATCGCAGTAATTCTGGGGGAGGACACTGGGAAAATAAATTAAAAACGCCAGAGTCTTGGGTTATTAAATATAATGATTTAAAATTTTTAATTAAAGAAATGGGATTTAAACATACAGGATTATTTCCCGAACAAGCTATTAACTGGGACTTTGAGATGGATTTAATAAAAAATGCTAATAGAGATATTAAGGTTTTAAATTTATTTGCTTATACGGGAGCCTCTACGGTTGCTTGTCTTAAAGCCGGGGCAAGTGTAGTACACGTTGATTCATCTAAAGGAATGATTGAATGGGCTAAAGAAAATGTTAAACTAAATAATTTAGAAGAAAAGCCAGTTAGATATTTAGTAGATGATGTTTTTAAATTTGTCAAAAGAGAAATAAGAAGAGGCAATAAATATGATGCCATTATTATGGATCCTCCTAGTTATGGACGTGGTGCAAATGGTGAAGTATGGAGTTTAGAAAGTGATTTAGAAGAGCTTATTAAACTATGTAAGGAATTATTAACTGATAATTTTCTCTTTTTAATTATTAATACTTATTCGACTAATTTACCTAATATTTCTTTAGAAAATATTTTAAAAATAAATTTTAAAAAACAAAAGATTTTAGTAGATGATTTATGCCTGCCAATTGAAAATTCTAATTTATATTTATCTTGTGGTATAACAGGACGGGTTACTAATGAATAAATTAAATATTTTATATGAAGATAATCATATTATTGTAGTCGAGAAAAAACCTAATGTTTTATGTCAAAGTGATTATACTAAAGATTTAGATTTATTAACGATGCTTAAAAGTTATTTAAAAGAAAAATATCATAAACCAGGTAATGTTTATTTAGGTCTTGTGCACCGTTTGGATCGTCCAGTTGGGGGTTTAATGGTTTTTGCTAAAACTAGTAAAGCTGCCAGTAGATTATCTAAAAGTATATGTGAACATCAAATGACTAAAGAATATTTACTGATTTGTCACAATAATTTAAAAGGCAAAGGGGTAATGGAAGACTATATTTTAAAACAAGATGAAGTAAGTATTATTTCTAAAGACGGTAAATATGCTAAATTAGAATATGAAGTTTTAAAAAATAAAGATAATTTAAGTTTAGTTAAAGTTAACTTAATAACAGGACGTCACCATCAAATTAGATTGCAATTTGCTCATCGGGGGTATCCTCTTTATGGGGATCAATTATATGGAAAACAAGATAAAAAACAAATTGCTCTTTTTTGCTTTCATATAGCTTTTAAACATCCAGTTAAAGATGAAATAATGGATTTTAAATTGATGCCAAAAGATGGTATTTGGAAGGAGTTTATCGATGAAACATAAATTATTAGTTCCGGTTGGTGATTTCCCTTCTTTAATTATGGCCATAAATAATGGGGCAGATGAAGTTTATTTAGGTGGTAAAAAGTTTGGGGCAAGAGCTTATGCTAGTAACTTTACTATTGAAGAAATCGAAAACGCTACTAAACTATGTCATTTGTATGGAGTTAAGATATATATAACGGTTAATACTTTAGTTTATGATAAAGAAATAGATGAGGTGGTAGCTTATATAGATAAACTACATCAAATTGGGGTCGATGCTTTAATTATGCAAGATGTGGGGCTTATTAATTTAACACATCAAATGTTTCCTAACTTAGAAATCCACGCTTCAACTCAAATGCATAATCATAATGAAGATAGTTTAGCATTTTTAGAAAAATTGGGAGTCAAAAGAGTTGTTTTTGCTCGGGAATTACCCCTTGATTATATTAATAATATTAAAACTAATTTAGAAAAAGAGGTATTTATTCACGGATCACTTTGTATCTCTTATAGTGGGCAATGTCTTTTTTCATCTGCCATTTTAGGAAGAAGTGGTAACCGTGGGGAATGTGCCGGAATGTGTCGCCTTCCTTATAAGTTATATGAAAATGAAAAGTTAGTAAATACTGAGGGTGATTATTTATTAAGTCCAAAAGATCTATGTTCCATCTCAAATTTTAAAAAATTAATGGAAAGTAATGTTGTTAGTTTTAAAATTGAAGGAAGAATGAAAAGCCCTGCTTATGTAGGAATAGTAACCAAAATATATAAAACCTTAATGAACCAATATGAAAATGGAGAAGAGTTAAAAGTAAATTCCGAAGATTTATTTTTACTTAATGCTATTTTTAATAGAGAATATACTTCTGGTCATTTATTTAATGATAATAATATAATGAATATTAAAGCTCCCAATAATTTAGGAATATCTGTAGGAGTGGTAACAGAGGTTACCAAAAAGAAAATTAAAATTAAATTAACGCATTCTTTAAAACAATTTGAAGGTATTCGTTTTAAAAATAGTAATAAAGGATTAATATTAAATTTTATTTATGATGAACATAATAATCTTATTAAAGGAAGCGAAAAAGATAAGTACATATATTTAGATAATACGATTAATTTATTAGAAAAAGATGAAGTAATGCTTACTTTACCTTTGGTTAAAATAGATGAAGAAGTAACTAAAAAAATACCTATTAGTGTATTTATTGAAGCTAAAATAAATGCTTATTTAAAACTAAAGGTTAGTGACAATATTCATACTTTAGATTTAACCACCGATTATCTTGTGCAAGAATCAATAAATAGTCCTACTACTAAAGAAAGAATAATAACTATTTTAAATAAAGTTGGTAATACTCCTTTTACTATTCAAAAAGTGGATTTAAATATTGATGATAATATATTTATTCCCGTTGGTAAATTAAATGAATTTAGAAGAAATATCTTAGATAAGTTACAAGATGCAAGAATGAATAGTAAGGTTGTTTATGAAAAGCATCATTATCAAATTCCCAATAAAAAAGAAACTAAACCAGTGGGCTTAAGTGTGCTTGTAAGAACAAAAGAACAATTACAAGCTTGTTTTAAAAAAAATGTTGAAAACATTATAGTTTTCAACAAAAATTTAATGAGTGATAATTTAATTTATCGTATTCCAAGAGATAATTTAAAATATCAAGATAATTACCCAAATATTTTAGCTACCGATTTAGCAAGTTTAGATAAATACCGCACAAGAGGTGATTATTTTTTAAATATAACTAATCATTATACTTTAGATTATTTAACAAATTATGGTAATATCTTTTGTTTATCACCCGAATGCACTATAGAAAATATTAAAGATATTGTTAATAATACTTCTAATAAAGAAGCAATCGAAGTTTATTTATATGGTAATATTGAATTAATGATAATGAAATATTGTCTAGTTAATGAGTTAGTTAATAAAAATAAATTATGTAGTTTATGTACAAAAAATAATAATTATTATTTAAAAGATCGTAATAATGCCTTATATAAAATAGAGACTAATATTATAAATCATAGTAATACTATCTTAAATACTAATAAAACTAATTATTTAGATAAATTAGCTGTTTTAAAAGAAATGGGCATTAAAAATTTTCGAATAGAATTATTAGATGAAGATTATAATGAAACAATTAAATTAATAGAAAGAGTAAATAAAGATGAATGATAAAATAATTAATGAATTAGCAAGTAATTTAAATATAAGTATAAAAAGTATTAATAATACTTTAAAATTATTAAGTGAAGGTAATACAATTCCTTTTATTGCAAGATATCGAAAAGAGGTTACCGGTAATTTAGATGAAGTACAAATAAGAGAAATTGAAGAGAAATATAATTATGAAATTAATTTACAAAAAAGAAAAGATGAAGTTAAAAGGTTAATTGATGAAAAAGGTTTATTAACAGATGAATTAACAAGCTTAATTGATAAAGCTACTAAACTGGTGGAAATTGAAGATATCTATCGTCCTTTTAAAGAAAAGAAAAAGACAAAAGCAACGGAAGCAATTAAAAATGGGTTAGAGCCACTTGCTAAAATAATAATGAGTTTTAATATTAAAGGTAGTATAGAAGATATTGCTAAAAAATATTTAAATAATGAAGTAAAAACAATTGATGATTCCATAACAGGGGCCGAGTATATTATTGCTGAGTGGATTAGTGATAATGCTTCATTTCGAAGTAAAATAAGATATTTAACATATCATAATGGCCTATTAGTAAGTCAAAAGAAAAAAACAAGTATTGATGAGCTTAAAACATATGAGATGTATTATGATTTTAAAGAAGAAGTTAAATATATTAAAATGTATCGAGTTCTTGCTATTAATAGAGGGGAAAATGAAGGCGTATTAAAAGTGGGTATTTCGCTAGATGAAAATATTATTTTGGATTATTTAGAAAGTAAAGTTATTAAAAATAAGAATAATGAAGAATTAGTAAATATTGTAAAAATAGCTATTAAAGATAGTTATAAAAGATTAATTGCCCCATCAATAGAAAGAGAAATAAGAAGTGAATTACAAGAAAAAGCTGAAGATGTTGCTATTAATAACTTTAGTGATAATTTAGAAAAATTATTAATGCAACCACCAATTAAAGAAAAAGTAATTTTAGGTTTTGATCCAGCTTATAGAACTGGTTGTAAATTAGCAGTTTTAGATAAAACAGGTAAACCGTTAAAAATAAGCGTTATTTATCCTCACGAACCAAAATGTGAATATGAAAAAAGTAAAGAAATAGTTTTAAAATTAATTGATGAATATAAAATAGATGTTATTGCCATTGGCAATGGAACAGCATCAAGAGAATCAGAAAGTTTTATTGCAGATGTTATTAAATCAAGTGATAGAAATGTAGAATATATAATTGTTAATGAAGCGGGAGCCTCTGTATATTCCGCTAGTGATTTAGCTATAAAAGAATTTCCTAATTTACATGTTGAAGAAAGAAGTGCTATATCTATAGGAAGAAGATTATCAGATCCCTTGTCAGAACTTGTTAAAATTGATCCTGAAAGTATTGGTGTTGGTTTGTATCAACACGATGTTAATGATAAGAAACTTAAAAATAGTTTAAACTTTACCGTAGAAAAAATTGTTAATCAAATTGGGGTTAATTTAAATACAGCATCTTCTTCTATTTTAAAATATATATCTGGTTTAACTAAAAGTACTATAGATAAAATAATTAATTATCGTGATACTTATGGTTTATTTAAAAATAGAAATGAATTACTTAAGAAAAAAATATTAAATGAAAAAACTTATGAACAAGCAATTGGTTTCTTAAGAATAACTAATGGTGATAATATATTAGATATAACAAGTATTCACCCTGAAAGTTATGATCACACTTTAAAATTATTAGCTTATTTAAATATTCCAATAAATTTAATTGGTACAAATGAAATACAAGAAAAATTAGATAAAGTTAATAAAGAAGATATAATTAAAAATATAAGTATTGATAAATATACTCTAGATGATATTATTGATGCTTTAGAAAAACCTTTAAGAGATCCAAGAGATATGTTACCAAAGCCCGTATTAAAAAAAGAAATTTTGCATTTAGAAGATTTAAAAGTTGGAATGAAATTACAAGGAACAGTTAGAAATGTTGTTGACTTTGGGGCATTTGTTGATATAGGTATTAAAAATGATGGTTTAATTCATATATCAAAAATGAGTAATAAATTTATTAAACACCCAAGTGAAATTTTACAAGTTGGTGATATTATTGATGTATATGTTGATGATATTAATTTAGATAAACAAAAAGTATCTTTAAGTTTAAAAGAAGTAAATTAATTATCTCTTTTAAAAGGCTTTCTATCATCTGTAAGATATAATAAATAATCTATTGGTATATTATAATATTTAGCTAAAATTATAAGATTTTTAATAGGTATATCACAATAACTTGTTTCATATTGGGAATAACCATTTTGACTCATATTAAGTATTTTAGCTATTTCTATTTGTAATAAATCTTTATCTTCTCTAACATCTTTTAATCTATTCATATTATTAGCTATTTTAATAATATTGGATGGATTATAAGGTGTTTTTATATTAGTTAAACATAGAATATAATCAATACTTACATTAAAAAATAAAGCATTGGCATCAAAGTATCAATGGCATAGTAGTAATAGTAATATAAAATGGAATGAAAGCGGTTTATATAATAATATAAATGGTTCAGATTTCTATAACAATTTAGGTGATTGTCAAAATAAAGTAAAAGAACACGATTGGCCTAATGGAAATATTTCGGATGGAAATAAAACAGCAAGTGCTCTTTGCCTAGAAGAAAATAACTTATCAAAAATAAAAGCATATATAGGGTTGATGACATTAAGTGATTATAATTATGCTTATAATGGTAGTGAATCGAATTGTTATGGTAATTTTTATGGAACGAGTTGGTTAAAAATATTCAATAATGGTAACGAGCAATCGGATCCCTATTACGAAACCGAATGGACTATGGTGTTTTGGGAGTGGTTTGTAAGCATAAGGAGTTATTCTGCTTATCTGGCTGGGGCTGAAAGCGGTTCTCTATCGGCTTACTCTACTCAGTCTTCTTATGCGGTCCGTCCCGTCTTTTATTTGGATTCATCTGCATTGATTAAATCAGAAACGGGTAATGGTACTTCAACAGATCCATTTATAATAGAAAAACCACAACTTGAGAAGGAAAATTCGTAAAAACCTCATAGACTTAACTCTTTGGAAGGAAATTATTCCTTCCTTTTGTTTTTAATATAAAAAAGAAGCCAAATCTCTAGAGATTTGACAAAAAACTTGCTATTTATAAGCATTTTAGGTATTTACAAGGCAAATGAAACTATGTTATATATGTTTATGGGAGAGCGAATTATTTCGTTGCCTGCTTAATTTTTTAAAAAACACTTTTATACATTTGTATAGGAGGTTTTGGCGAAGTTAAGGAGGTGGTGCTTATGAGAGATAAAAGTCGGGTCGATCTTTTATTGATCGTGGTTTTTATTTTAACAATAGTGATTCTATTTGTAGAAATAAAAACAGCTAGCATAGGCTAGCAAGTCCACAGGTAACGTATAATACGTTTTCCTATCAATATTTTATCATAAAGTATAAAATATATGCAATAGTTAATTTTAATTAATAATTGTGGCATAAAAATTTCATAATAAATTATGAAAATATTGTGAAGATTTATAAATTTGATTGAAATGTTATAAAATGTTCAATATAATAGAAAATGTTCTTATTTATTATATAATAAATATAGTTTATGGGAGGATAATATGTTAGAAATTAAAAATATTACTAAAATTTATAAGTTAGATAATTTTGAACAAAAAGCATTAGATAATGTTAGTATTAATTTTCGTGAAAATGAATTTGTATCTATTTTAGGACCATCTGGAAGTGGTAAAACGACTCTTTTAAATATTATTGGTGGCCTTGATAAATACACATCAGGTGATTTAATTATTAATGGCATATCTACTAAAGATTATACAGATTATGATTGGGATACTTATCGTAATCATAAGATAGGTTTTGTCTTTCAAAGCTATAATTTAATTCCTCATCAAAGTGTTTTAAGTAATGTTGAACTTGCTTTAACTTTGAGTGGCGTATCTAAAAAAGAAAGAAGAGAAAGAGCAAAACAAGCCCTAACTAGTGTTGGTTTAGAAGATCATATTAATAAAAAACCTAATCAATTATCTGGTGGTCAAATGCAAAGAGTAGCAATAGCAAGAGCTCTTGTAAATAATCCTGATATTGTTCTTGCTGATGAGCCAAGTGGAGCCCTAGATACTAAGACAAGCATTCAAATTATGGATTTACTCAAAGATATTGCTAAAGATAGATTAGTTATTATGGTTACGCATAATCCTGAATTAGCACATAAATATTCAACAAGAATTATTGAACTAAGAGATGGAGTTATTCAAAGTGATAGCGATCCCTATAAAGAAGTAGTTAGAAAAGAAAAAGAAAAAAAGAAAAAGAGTAAGAAAAATAGTATGTCTTTTAAAACAGCAGTTTCATTAAGTTTAAATAATTTAATGACTAAAAAGGGAAGAACTTTTTTAACTGCTTTTGCTGGTAGTATAGGTATTATCGGAATATCTTTGATATTAGCGCTATCAAATGGTATAGAGTTATATATTAGTAAAGTTCAAGAAGATACAATGACTAGTTATCCATTAACTATTGAAAAACAAACTGTTGATATGGCTTCATTTATGAATAGTATTGCTACTTCTAATAGTAAGGAACATAATGAAGATAAAGTGTATGCTAATAACATTATGACAGATATGATGAAAATGGTTACTAATGAAGTAACTACTAATAATTTAAAAGATTTTAAAAAATATATTGAAAATAATGATGAGTTAAAAGATTTAGTTAATGATATAAAATATGTATATAATTTTGATTTAAATATTTATAGTAAAGATACAGAAGAAATTAATAAAGTTAATCCATCTGACATTATGAATGAACTTGGTATGGGTAATATGATGATGAATTATAATATTTGGTCAGAACTTACCAATAATAAAAAATTATTAGAAAGTCAATATGATGTAGTAGCGGGTAAATTCCCTGAAAATTATAATGAAATAGTCTTAATTGTTGATGAAAATAATGCAGTTAATGATTATGCTTTATATAGTTTAGGTTTAAAAGATAAAAAAGAATTATATGAGTTATTTCAAAGTACAATGCGAGGTGAAAAATATGAAACCTCTGATAAAGAATATACTTATGATGAAATACTTAATTTAGAATATAAATTAGTTCTTAATACTGATCTTTATCATAAAGAAAATGGTTTATGGGTAAATAAAGAAAATGATAAAAAATATATGCAAGAATTAATTGATAAGAGTGAAACAATTAAAGTGGTAGGTATTATTAAACCAAATGAAGAAGCAGCCATAAATTCAACAACTGGTGGTATTGGTTATTTAAGTGAACTTACAAGTTATATTATAGATAAAAATAATAATTCTAAAGTAGCTAGAGAACAACTTAATAATAAAGATTTAAATATATTTACGGGTGGAAAATTTAGTGGTATTGAAACTTATGAAAATAATTTAACTCTTTTAGGGGTAGTTAATGAAGAAGAACCATCCGCAATTAATATTTATCCAAAAAGTTTTGATGATAAAGAAAAAGTTGAAAATATTATTAAAGAATATAATGAAAAGCAAACAGATGAAAATAAAATTCAATATACTGATTATGTTGGCCTACTTATGAATAGTGTTACTACAATTGTTGATATTATTAGTTATGTTTTAATTGCTTTTGTATCTATTTCTTTAGTAGTATCATCAATAATGATAGGTATAATTACTTATATTAGTGTTCTAGAAAGAACAAAAGAAATTGGTATTTTAAGAAGTATTGGGGCAAGCAAAAAAGATATTGCTAGAGTATTTAATGCTGAAACATTTATAATTGGGTTATGTGCTGGTTTATTAGGAATTTTAATAACATTCTTATTAACAATTCCAATTAATACAGTTTTAAAAAGTTTAGTAGATATTAGTAATTTATCTAAATTACCTATTGGAGGAAGTATTATATTAGTTATTATAAGTGTCTTACTTACAGTAATTGGTGGTTTAATACCAGCCAAGATTGCTAGTAAAAAAGATCCAGTTGTGGCTTTAAGAACGGAATAAGATATAATTTTTTATATCTTTTTTCTTAGGATGTGATATAATATAAAACCAAGGAGGAATAATGAAAAAAGATATTAATTTATTTGGTGATGAGTTTGAAAAAATTATTTTTGATTGCCAAAAAGAAGAAAGCAAAGTAAGAGAGTTACAACAAAAATATGTTGATGCATTAGAAACATTGGATGCTAATAATGATAAAAGAAGAGAATTATTGGATGCTATAAGATTAGCTAAGAAAAAAGAAATAGATAGTGAAATTGAAGAAACGAAAAAAAAGATGACTGAAAATGAAGCAAGACATGCTGAGTTAAGAAGAAGATCTTGTGCAGAAAATGGTCACGACTTTGGAATTGTTGCTTCTAATTATAATTACGGAGAAGACCAATCTATAGATAAAGGAATCTATAAGGTAACTTATGAATGTACCATATGTGGAGAAAGAAAAATAGTTTGTCAAGAGAGTAATGAATCAATTTTTCCTAAAAATCCAAAAGCTCATACTAATTATCTAGGTAATAGATTATGTAAAACCGGTCATACTTTAGAAGATACGTTATCTTCAGAATATCAAAAATTAGAATCTTATCTGCAATATTTAGAAAGTTTAACAATTGAGTTATGCCATATCTTTGGACATAGTGTTGATGAAAAAAATGAATGTCGCTGTTGTGGAATGTATGTTGGAAAAAGCTATTATGAAGAAAGCCAAGGGGAAGCAGTATATAAAGGAATAGCTTACCCTGCTCCCATTGTTATTCCAGCAATAGGTATAAGCGAATTTATTATAAATAGCCATAAAGATTTAGTATTAAATTTACCACCATATAGAGAAAAAAAGGTAAAAAGAGTTGTTGCAAGAGTTAAACGTAAGTAACCACTTTTTTACTGCGCTACTTTGGATTTTTATATTATATATTTAACTATTTTATGAAAGGAAAAATTGCAATGAAAAAAGATATTAATTTATTTGGCGATAAATTTGAAAAAATTATTTTTGATTGCCAAAAAGAAGAAAGTGAAGTAAGAGAGTTACGTCAAAAATATGCTAATGCTTTAGAAACATTGGATGCTAATAATGATAAAAGAAGAGAATTATTGGATGCTATAAGATTAGCTAAGGAAAAAGAAATAGATAGTGAAATTGAAGAAACGAAAAAAAAGATGACTGAAAATGAAGCAAGATATGCTGAGTTAAGAAAAAAATCTTGTGCAGAAAATGGGCACGATTATGAAGTTGTTAAAATTTGTTTTAATCCAACTATTGCAGAACCTTATGGAAGTGGTTCTACTTTAGACAAAGGTATATACAAAGTAACTTATGAATGTAGTATCTGTGGGGAAAGAAAAACAATTCGTCAACAAAATCAAGAATCAATTTTTCCTAAAAATCTAGAAGCTCATACTAATTATCTAGGTAATAGATTATGTAAAAGCGGCCATACTTTAGAAGATATGTTATCTTCAGAATATCAAAAATTGGAATCTTATCTTCAATATTTAGAAAGTTTAAAATTTGAATTATGTCATATCTTTGGACATAGTATTGATAAAAATTATGTATGTCGTTGTTGTGGAGAACATATTAGTAGAGATAATTATCAAGATGAATGTGAGCAAGCTATTTATAAAGGCATTGCTTTTGCTAAGAGTGAATGTGAATTTGATCAAGAATTTATAACTTATGAAAATGGTGAATTAATTTTAAGTTTACCAGCATTTCAAGATTATAAAAATTTAAAAAGAAAAAGAGTTGTTGCTAGAGTTAAGCGTAAGTAACAACTCTTTTTTACATTACAAGACCACCATCAATATTAATAATTGTTCCTGTTGTAAATTTGGCCTCATCACTTGCTAAGTATAAATAAATACCTACTAAATCATCTGGGTTAGCTCCTCTTCCTAGGGGAGTAAGAGAGTTAAGTCTTTTAATTGTTTCTTCATCACAATCATTTTTTACCATATCAGTCATTACTACTCCTGGTGCAACAGCATTAACTCTGATATTGTATTTACCAAGTTCTTTAGCATTAGATTTAGTTAGACCATTTATTGCTGCTTTACTAGCGGAATATGCGGCTTGATAAGGTGAACCATAAAGGGAAACAAAAGAACTAGTGTTAATAATAGCGCCACCTTTATCTTGCATATATTTTAAAGCTTCTCTTGTACATTTAAAAGCTCCCATTAAATTAATATTTAAAACTTTTAAGAATTCTTCATCAGAGGTTTCTTCCATACTACATCTTGGGGCCACACCGGCATTGTTAACTAAAATATCTAAGTGTTTAAATTTAGCTATAGTTTCATTAAATAAATTAGTAACATCTAAAGAATTAGTAATATCAGCTTTAATTACTAAATAATTATCACTTGAATATTCATTTTTTAAATCGTCTTTAACATTTTCTAACTTTTGGGGGTTAGTGCCACATAAAACAACCTTTGCCCCATTTTTTAAATAACATTTAGCAATATCTAAACCAATTCCGGAAGTGGAACCAGTGACAATTGCTACTTTTCCTTCTAATTTCATAAATACCTACTTTCTTAAAAACATTATAACATTTTATTGAATTAAAAAAAATCTTATGCTATACTTTTTATTAGAATAAGAGTGTAAATATGAATAAAAAGGTTGTTAAAAAAGTAAAACAATATGATGATAAAGAAGATAAAAGAATAAGAAAAGCTGCTTATTCTAGTTCTGCTTCTCAAATATTACTATTATTTGTTTTAATAGTTATTTTTGGCTTTACTTTATTTAATTCTCTTTACTATATAGGTAAATATTATTTAGATAAAAAAGATTATGAAAAAGGATTAGAAACAATTGAAATAAATAATAAGAAAAATACTGTTTTAATATTAAACCAAGGTTCTGTGGATAAAAAAATAACTGAAAGTGATACAGAAGATGAAATAATTCTTATAAATGAAGGATCAATTGAATTATTAACGAATAAAGAAGAAGCTAATGAGGGTAAAATTACTTTTGATGTTAAATATAGTATTAGCGAAAATGATTTTCCAGTTAATATATATTCTAAAGAAGATAGTGATGTAAGAGTTAGATTTGCTTATTCTTATGATAATGAAAATTGGACTTATATTAGTAATGCTATATCTACTTATGAAAGTACAATAAATCCTTTATTACAAAATTATTATGATATTTCTGGGATAGTTTCGACTTTAAAAATAGCTACTAATTTTGAATTAACTAGTGCTCCTGGAGAAAAAAATAAAATATATTGGAAAAGTGAAACAACTTTAAAAAATAAAGAAAGCAATTTAAATAAAGGAATAAAAGCTAATTTTAAGATTGAATATAAAGAAAGTTTGTAAGGTAATTATGAATAAAGAAATAGATGAAACACATTTAAATTTAAAAGGTTTTTTTAGTTATATTTCCTCTGTTATCAGTTGGACTGTTTTTGTGTTGCTTATGTTAATTGGTGTTTTACTAATCTATTATTATATTTCTTTACAATTATATCGAACTAAAGGTGAAAAGTTTGAACCATTCTTTTCAATATATACTATTGTAAGCCCAAGTATGGAACCTAATATTAATACATTAGATGCTATAGTAAATGTTAAAATAAATAAAATGGAAGATGTTGAAGTTAATGATGTTATTACTTTTATTTCTACTTGGAAAGTTAAATATGGTATGACAGTTACCCACCGAGTTGTTGGTACACAAGTATTAGATGATGGATCGCTTTGTTATATTACGAGAGGAGATAATAATCCCCAAAATGATGAGGGATGTGTTAAAGAGGCAAATATTATTGGGGTTGTTAAAGCCGTTATACCAGGGCTAGGTAAATTACAAAACTTCTTAGCTAGTGGGTTTGGTTGGCTTTTAATAGTTATTCTTCCTGCATTATATATTATAATTAAAGATATTATTAAAATAGCTAAAATGATGAATGAAGGCAAAAATAATAAAAAGGAAGATAGTAAGACAAAAGAAATAAAAATTAAAAATGAAAAGAATAAAAATGAAGATGATGATAAAACTAAAGATTTAGAAAAAGCTTATCAAGATTTAAAAAAAGTAGTTACAGTTCAGTCAAAGGAAGTAGATAAGAGAAAATATTTGTTGAAAACTAAAGAAAAAGTGAAAAAAATGCAAA
>CANRDM010000017.1 GCA_947629365.1 uncultured Bacilli bacterium | reverse complement strand
ATTTTTTTATATTTTAAAGTTTTAGGTACATCAATAAGTCTTTGATTAGATGACCCTCTAAAAAGAAGATTTAAATCTTTTAACTCATTAATAAATAAACCATCGACTAAAACATCTAGATAATTTAATAATTCTAAATATTTAGGATTTTTTTCACCTAATTTAATTAATTCTTCATAAGTAAAACCTGTATAACACCAAACATTTAAATTAATACTTTTAGCATATTTAGCTATTTCTAATACAGCATCAATTTGGTATAATGGATCTCCTCCACTTAAAGTTATACCATCTTGATTCTTTAAATCTTTTAATTCTTTTTTTATTTCTTCTACATCAAATGAGCATCCACCTTGAAAATCGTGTGTTTGGGGATTTTGACAAAAAGGACAATTATGGGAGCAACCTTGCGTCCAAATAACTGTCCTTACACCAAAACCATCAACAACACTATCGCTTTGTAGTGGTGCTGCTAGTCTAATTGTCATTTTATTTACTCCCTAGGCTGCTTTTTCGTTTGTTTTTAAAAAGGTATGTTTTACTCTATCTTGTTCTTCAGCTTTTTTCGCATTATTGAAACGATCAGTTGTCCCTACAAGATAACCTGTAATACGACGGATTCTTTCAAATCCAACTCCTTCTCCAATAGTTTTACTTTTTTTAACTGCCTCCATAATATTTCCTCCTCCTTATATATCTTATTTTAGCAATAACTTATTGACAATCTCCGGTTGTACCACATTCTAAATGATTAATTGTTTCAATTGGAACACCTTCGAAATTACGTCTGCCACATCTTGGACAAACATCACCAATAACCCCAACATAACCACAAACTGGATCTCTATCAACAGGATGGTTAACTGCCCCATAACCTATATCATTATCGTGCATAATACGGACAATTTTTTCAAATGCTTCAACATTATTCGCTGTATCACCATCGATTTCAATATAAGAAATATGACCAGCATTAGTAAGTTTATGATATTTTCCTTCAACCTCTAATTTATGTTGAATAGTAGTATGATAATAAACTGGAACGTGGAATGAATTAGTGTAATATTCACGATCTGTAACTCCTTTAATCTTGCCATAGATTGAACGGTCAATTCCAACAAAACGGCCACTTAATCCTTCTGCTGGAGTTGCAAGACAAGTAAAGTTTAATTTCATTTCTTCTGAATATTCATCACATTTACTACGCATATGTTTAATAATTTCTAAACCTAATTTTTGGGCTTTTTCTGATTCGCCTTGATGTTCGCCAATAAGGGCTTTTAAACACTCAGCAAGACCAATAAAGCCAATTGATAAAGTACCGTGTTTTAAAACTTTTCTTATTTTAGCTCCTGGTTCTAATTTTTCCGAATCAAGCCATACGTGTGATCCTAATAAGAATTTAAAATTATTAACACTCTTACTACATTGAACATCAAATCTTTGTAATAATTGGCCTTTACATAAATCAAGTACTTCATCAAGTTCTTGGTAGAATCCTTTCATATCAGCTTTATCTCTTTCTCCAAGCGCAATACCGTATTTAATACCTAATCTTGGTAAGTTAATTGTTGTAAATGATAAGTTTCCTCTTCCTGGGGTAATTTCTTTATCTGGATAGCAAACATTACCAATAACTCTTGTTCGGCATCCCATATAACCAACTTCGGTTTTTGGGTCTCCCGCTTTTAAATATGGTTTATTAAATGAAGAATCCAAAAATGAGAAGTTAGGGAATAATCTTTTGGCAGATACTTTACAAGCTAAATGGAATAAATCATAGTTTGGATCATCAACATTATAACTAACACCTTCTTTTAACTTAAAGATAGAAATTGGGAAAATCGGTGTTTCACCATTACCAAGACCAGCATCAGTAGCTAGTAAGAAATTTTTAATAACCATTCTACCTTCAGGGGAAGTATCAGTTCCAAAGTTAACTGATGAAAATGGAACTTGAGCACCAGCCCTTGAATGCATCGTATTTAAATTATGAATAAATGCTTCCATTGCTTGATAAGTAATTCGATCTGTTTTAGCTAATGCTTTATTATATCCTTTTGTAAATATTTCTTCTAATCTTTCACTAGTTATAAAATCTTTAAATACTTCTTTTGCATCAATTTGAATAGTATTTAAATTCATTATAATATTTGCTACATCATCAAAATTAACTTCGCCTAAAAAACCTTCTAAATCTAAATAATCATATAGCATTTGTTTTAATTGTTTTTTAAATGTTTTAAGTACTCCTGGAGCCATATAATAATCAAACATTGGAATACTTTGACCACCGTGTTGATCATTTTGATTAGCTTGAATACATATAGCTGCTAAAGCAGTATAACTCATAATATCATTTGGGCATCTTAAATGTCCGTGTCCCGTTGAAAAACCATTTTTAAATAATTTATCTAAATCAATTTGGTTACAAGTAGTTGTTCCCATTGCCCAGAAATCTAAATCGTGAATATGAATTGTACCATCATCGTGTGCTCTTGCATATTTAGCATCCATTAAATAAGCTTTAGCAAATTCTTTAGATACAGTTGAACCAAAATGTAACATTGTACCCATTGGTCCATCGCCATCAACATTAGCATTTTCTCTTTTAGAGTTTTCTTCTTTGGCACTTTTAAGGCCAAGTGACTCAATAGCTTTAACAAATTTATGTTGTTGTTTTACTACGAAAGCATCCCGAGATGCCGCTCTTCTTTCTCTATAGCCAGAAAATGATTTATATACTTCTTCATCATCTTTCTCTAAAACTTTTTCAATAATATCTTGAATTTCTTCAATTCCTATTGTTTTTCGGTCTTGATAATCATTCTCAATTTTCTTTAAGACTTTTTCATATACTTTATTAACTATTTTTTCATCATAGTTATCATATACACTATCAAAACCTTTTTTAATTGCCAAAGCTACCTTAGTGCCATTAAACGGTACTCTTTGACCACTTCTCTTAACAACTATTATATCGTTAAGCACATCTTCCTTTATCATTTTTACCTCCTCCAAATTACAAATTTATTATAAAATTAAATACATATATAAGCAATGTTTTTTTTTAAAAAATTTTTAAAATTGTCAAACGAACATTTTAAAAATTTTGATATTTTTTATAAAAAAAACATTTCTATTAAGATTTTATGCTAAAACTTATTTTTTATTTTTTTTAAAAATTTTTTTGTTCGTTTGACAATGCAAATTTTGTTAAACTTTGTCAAACTTATTATCCAAATTTGTATTGCTATAAATTTTAAAGAATATTATAATATAGGAAAGGAAGTAGATTTATGAAAGATAAAAAAATACACTTTATAGGTATCGGGGGAATCTCAATGAGTGGGATTGCTTTAATACTTAAAAAAATGGGTGCAAAAATAAGTGGCAGTGATAGTCAAGCATCATACAATACGGAAATGTTAGAAAAAGAAGAAATCCCTGTATTTATTGGGGAAAATGCTAGTTTAGTTAAAGATGTTGATATAGTTGTCTACACAACTGCGATTAGTAGCGAAAATGAAGAACTAGTAATGGCTAGAAATTTAAACAAAGAGATCTATGAAAGAGCAAAATTTTTAGGTCTATTAACTAAAGAATATGAAAATGTGATATGTATATCGGGAACTCATGGAAAAAGTACAACAACAGGAATGATATCTAGTGCTTTTATTCTAGATAATCAAAATCCCACTATTCAAATCGGGGCTATTCACCCTTTATTAAATGCTAATTATAGGGTTGGGGATAACAAGTATTTTATAATGGAATCTTGTGAATATAAAAATAGTTTTTTATCATTTTTTCCCACTAGTGAAGTTATTTTAAATGTTGATGATGATCACTTAGATTACTTTAAAAACATTGATAATATTAAAGAATCTTTTCAAAAATTTACTTATCTTCTCCCCGATAATGGCTATCTTATTTTAAATGCTGATGATGAAAATACCCAAAGTTTAAAAGTTAATCAAAAGGCAAAAATTTATACTTATGGCATCAAAAAAGAAGCTAATTTAGTTGCTAAAAATATTACTTATGATGAATTGGGTCATCCAATATTTGATATTTATTATAATGATAGTTTATTTCTTAATATTAAATTAAGTATTATTGGTGATCATAATATTTATAATGCTTTAGCATCTACCCTAATATGTATATTATATAATATAAGTAAAGAAGCTATAAAAAAAGCTTTAGAAAGTTATACAGGTGTTAAAAGAAGATTTGAACTTCTTGGTAAATATAAAGATAATATTTTAGTATATGATGATTATGCTCATCATCCCACTGAAATAAAAGCTACTTTAAACTCAGTTAAAAATATTAAATGTCATCAAAATTATGCTATCTTTCAATCCCATACTTATTCAAGAACGAAAGAACATTTAGAAGAATTTGCGGAAGTTTTAAAAAACTTTGATAACGTTATTATTGCTCCAATATACCCAGCCAGAGAAATTAATATCTATAATGTTAAAGAAAGTGATTTAGTAGAATTAATTAAAAAAGATAACCCTAATGTTTGGTATATTGATTCTTTCGATAAAATAGTAGATTTCTTAAAAGAGAAAGTTACCGATAATGATCTAGTTATCACTATCGGGGCTGGTCCCGTTAATGAAGTAGGTATGAAATTACTTAAATAAATTCCACCATTACGGTGGTTAATTCTGTCTACCAAGTATAAGGACCTCAATATTAACAAAAAAACAAAGAAGACTTTAGAAGTCCTCTTTTAATAAAAAATCTATCAGATTTAAATGAATTATTCCATCTTTGGTTAAATTGGTTTTATCTAAAGAAATAATATATTTAGGATTATCATCAGAGATACTTTTAAATGCCCCAAATTCTCTTTCCATTGTTTGTTCATTATTCATTTCATAAGTTACTTGGATATATTTAACTTGCCCATCTTTTTTAGCAATAAAGTCAACTTCGCTATTCCTTGTTTTACCAATAAATACTTCATATTCCCGATTTATTAATTCATTATAAACAACATTTTCTAAGATAATATATTTTTCTAATTCAGGTTTATTATTCTTTATTTGAGCAATTCCTAAATCGGTTGCATAATACTTATTTAATGTTTTTAAGATATTTTTACCTGTAATATCATAACGATAAACTTTTTTTATAATTAAAGCTTTACATAAAGCATCAATGTATGTATATAAAGTTTCTTTAGAAACGTTTTTATTTTTGTTTGCTAAATAATCGATTATATTTTTACTAGAAAACTCTCTTCCGGTCGTTTCAATTAAATATTGTAATATTTTATCAAAAAGGATGGTATCTTTTAAATTAAGTCTTTTAACAACATCTCTTAAAACAATTGAATCATAAACACTAATTAAATAATTTTTAATATCTATTTCATTTGTAAATTCACATCTATTAGGAAGTCCTCCCCATTTAGCATAATCCCAAAAATTATTTAAATCATAACCATCTTTATTAGTTAAAGAGATATATTCTTTATATGATAAAGGATTAATATTAATTAAAACATATCTTCCTGATAAAACGGTTGATAATTCATCTGATAATAATTTACTATTAGATCCCGTTAAAAAGATACTAACATTTTTAAGGGACGCTCTTAAAGAATTAACTGTCTTTTCAAAATTATCAACATTTTGAATTTCATCTAAAAATATATAATAAGTTTTATTATCTTTTATTCTTTCTTTAATATAATTATTAAGTTTTTTATAATCTAATAATTCTTCATATTCAATGTATTCAAAATTAATAAAAATAATATGTTCTGCATCAACTTTTTCTTTTTCTCTAAGTTCATTTGCTATTTGTTCAAGAATTACGGATTTACCACATCTTCTAATACCTACTAAAACTTTAATTAAATTAGAATGATAAAACCCTCTTATTTTGGCTAAATAAAGTTCTCTTTTTAACATAGTTAATCACCTCTTAATAATTATATAATAATTTTCTTCATTTGTAAAGTTAGTACACTACATCGTACTAACTTTCTTTAATTCATCATTTATGATACTATATAAATACATTTCAATTTCTTTATTATAAATACTTTTTAAGTATTTATAATAGATATTTAATTGTTTAATATATTTAGGATTATCAATATTTTTTAGTTTATAATCAACTATTTTTATATTATCATCAGATACAATAATTAAATCAATTATGCCATTATAAGTATTACCATCTTCTTCAAAGATAAACTCTGTTTCTTTATATAATTTATCGGTTGGTTTAATATTTAATAATTTAACAAAATTATTAATTTTATCTTTATAAGGGTTATCATTTTTTATATTAAAAAAGTCAGTTTGTTCAAAAAATTTATGAACTTTTAAACCTAAATCAATATTTTCTTTTTCTTTTATATTCATAATTTTAGATACTTCTGATGATGCTTTTAAAGTATTTTTTACTTCATTATCTATTATTACTTCTTTATAACTAATACTATCTTTATTAGTATTATTACTTAAATAAGTTTTATTTTTCTTATATAAATAATCTTTTGTAATATTTAAATTATTTAAATTAATATTATGAATATATTTAGATAAATTATAATAGATACTACCCAAAATACTATTTAAAGAATTATAATGCATTCTAATATTATTATCAACTATATCTTTATTAACATCATCAATATTATTTAAACTAGTTACTATTATTATTTTTTCTTTAGCTCTTGTTAAAGCAACATAAAAAAGTCTAATCTTTTCAGAAATATCATTTTTTAAATATTTATCTTTATATAAATCTTTTAAAATACTTATACCTAACCCATCTTTAAAAAAGGGTGTAATAATACCATAAGTATTATCAAATAAATATCTTTTCTTTAAATCATCAGTATTAAATTCTTCTCTTAAGGAAGCATAATAACAAAGAGGAAACTCTAACCCCTTCGATTTATGAATATTCATTATTTTAACACCATCATTACCAATCTTAGCACTATACTTTATCTCATCATTACCCTTAATCATTTTCTTTAAATAAAGAGAAAAATCTTCAATAGTATAATTCATTTTACTCGTATCCCTGGCAATATTTAATAAATTATCCATTCTAATTAAAACTTCTTCAATATTACTTAAAGTTATTAATTTTTCATAGAAATTAAATTTATCAATAATTATTTTAATTAATTCTTCACTATCAAAGGTATCTAACATTTTACTTATATCTAAACATCTTTCATAAATAGAGGTATTTACATAACTTTTATCTTTAATTGTTTTAAATATTTCTTCATCACTAAGAGTCACTAAAAAAGAACGGGCAATACTTAGATAATCATATATCGCATCTGCATCAAAATTATTATTTTTAATATGAATAATAAAATCAATAATATTACTTATAAGCATAATATCTGTTTCATTTGTTAAAGTTTTATCTTCATAAATAACTAAAGGTATTCCTAAATATTCAAATATTATTTGATATAAATTAAAGTTTTTACCTCTATCCATAATTATACAAATATCACTATAAGTAATATTTCTTAAACTCTTAATATTACTATCATATACTTGATAATGATTATTAATTTTATCTAAGATATCTTTTCCAATAATAAAAGCTTCAATCTCAGCATTTTTATATTTTTTATCTTCATTTTGATAATTTAATATTTCTAAATCATAATTTTGCTTGGCTTTATTTTCAACATAAGCTTGATTACCAAATTGCATTAAATGATCTACTCTATAATTAGCATTACCAATATCTTCATCCATAATTCTTGTAAATATTTCATTGATGGCATCGATTACCTCACTTCTTGAACGAAAGTTAGCAAGTAAATCAATCTTAATACCACCATCATTTTGGCTATACTTATTATATTTATGACGAAATATATCAGGATTGGCATTTCTAAAGCCATAAATAGATTGTTTAATATCTCCCACCATATAAACATTATTATTACTTATTAAATTAATAAATTCTTCTTGTAAATCATTGGTGTCTTGATATTCATCAACTAATATCTCATTATAATAATTTTTTAATTCTTCACAAACACTTTGATGTTCTTTTAATAAATTAATTGCCATTATTTCAATATCATTAAATTCATATAAATCATTTATTCTTTTATAATTATTTAATTTATGATAATATCTTTTAATTATTTCGATAATTATTTTGCTATAATCTTTTAAAATAGTAAATATTTCTTTAATTTCTTTTTCATCTGTAAACCTTAAATAATCATTAATATTTTCCATTGCATCACTTATATTATCTTTATAGATTTTAATATCATCTGATGATTTAGGGCGTTTTGGTAGATTAACATAAATATTTCTTCTTATTTCATCATAGCTTTTTGATTTAATTAATTTATCAAGAGAATTAACTAAAGCTTCATAATATTCATAATAACTAGAATCTGCAATACTCATTAAATTAGTTTCAATACTATTTATTTCTCTTTGAATTAATTTATTATATTCTTCTATATAATAATCTATTTTTTCATCACTTAAATATTCTTCTAAATAATTATCTAAAAATGCTTCTTTATTACTTTTTAAATCAATTTTCAAAATAATATCTTTAATGGCATCTTTTAAATTAGTATCATTTTTATTAGTTAAATCATTAATTAATTTTTGAAATAACGAATTATTTTCATTATATAATTCTAAGAATACTTCATCTAAATAATCATTTTTAATAATATTTATGACACTATTTGAGATGATACTGACATTTGGTGAGATATTAAGTAAATAATGATATTTTTTAACTAAAGATAAAGTATAAGAATCAAATGTTGTTATATAAGCATTCTCTAAATAATTTAAATTATCTTTTAAATCACCATAACTATATATCTCTTTTCTAATTCGTTCTTTCATTTCTTGCGCCGCCAAGTTAGTAAATGTTAAAATCAACAATTCATTTATTTTAATACCTTTTTTTAATTTAGTTATCACTCTTTCGGTTAAAACGGTGGTTTTACCAGAACCAGCACCAGCAGAGACAATAATATTACGGCCCTCCGTAATAATGGCTTCAGTTTGTTCTTTAGTAAATTTTTTCATCTATTCACCCCCAATTTCTTCTAAGATTACTTCATCTTGACTCTTCTTATAACAAATATCTTTAAAATGACAATAAGTACAACCAACTTCTTTATCATAACCAATCTTTTTAGGATTAATAGTAAAATTACCCTTTAAAATATTAGTAATATCCTGATCAATAATCTCTTCCGTTAAATTAACTAAATCATCTATCTTATCTTCGCTTAATACTTTGGCATTTTTATAAAATGATCCATCATTTTTTACTTTTAAACCACTTATTAAATTACTATTTTGATAGCTTTTATCAAATAAAATTAAAGACGCTATTTTATCAGTTGAATAACCAACTAATTTTAAGTTATCTCTCTTTATTTCTTCTAAACTTTTATTATTATCTCTTAAAATATTATTATTTAAAATAAATTGGAGATAAAAACCAATAACAGAGGGATTAGTAAAGATACTTGATCTTTTAACTAAATATAAATAGATTGGTAATTGCATATCAAAACCATAGGGAACATATTTTAAAGATGAAGAAACAGACCCTGTTTTATAATCAATAATAGCTAAATAAGTTTGATTTTTATCTTCTTTATATAATATTTTATCAATATAACCTTTAAAAATAATTTTAATATCTTCTCTACTTTTATCAATTGTAATTAATTTTTCTAAATAAGTTTGATCTAAACTAATATCTTTACTTTGACTTATAATAGTCTTTTTAACAAATGCTATATCATCTTTAATCTTATTTATAAAGAATGCTTCTTTACTCGATAATTCTTTATTAATTAATTTTAAATAATTATTTATTTCTTCATCAACTTCTAAATTACTATATAAGCATTTAGCTAAAACATCGTGAAATAAAGAACCAATAAAACCTTCAAAAGTATCTTCATATTTATCTATTTTTAAAATATTAGTTAAATAATAACGAAAAGCACACTTATGATAATTATTTAAACTACTATAAGATAAATTTAATTCTTTATGTAAATATTCTTTTAAATCAAATTCATTAATCCCTTTAAAAGTATTATCATAAGAATTATAATTAATATTACCTAAAGTATTTTGATAAAGGTCTAAATTATTATTAATATTATAAGTTTCATAATTATATAAAGATTTAGCATAATTTATTTTATCATTTAAAATTGAATAACTCTCTAATAGATTATCATTATATTTAATAACTTGTAAATGCATTTCATTAACTAATATAGAGGGAAAATAACTATTTTGTAAATCTTGTAATTTATAACTAATAAATAAATTTTTAATACTTTTAAGTCTTGCAATTAAATAATTTTTATATAAAAGATTATATTCATAACTTTTAGTTAAATTAATTTCCTCTTTTACTTCTTCATCAAGATAATCTTCATCTTTCATTACTTTCGGAATACTACTTGTATTAAAATTAATTAAGAAAACATAATCATTTGCATCTATATAATCATCTATCTCAATAATATCAATATAATTTTTTAATTCATCACTTTTAAGATAAGTATTCTTAAATTCATAAATTAATAAATTTTTTAAGATAGCTAATTCTTTAACAAATAAGTATTTATTACAGATAGTAATAATTTTATCTAAAATATCTTCATTCTCATTTTCAATATAACTTAAAGCTTTATCCATTCCTTCATCTAAATGATCTAAAAATTTTTTAGTTACTAAAGAATTAATTAAAGCTACTTTATTTAATCTTTTAATAGGTAAATGATAAAGGAAAGAAAAACGCTCTAAAATATTATAATAATCTTTAGAAACATTTACTAACTTTATCTTATTAATATCTATACCTTTATTAATTAAATGACATATTTGTTTTAATACCCCATTTACTTCTTCTTCACTTGTTTTATATTCATAAACATTTATTACTTCATAAAGAGGTTTATTATTAATTATTTTGGCATTTATATTATTAAAGATTTTTAATTCATTACTCATAAGGGGTGGATAACCCACAACAACTAAATTATAATTTTTAATATATTCTTTAAAATCAGGATTATATTTTAATAAATTATTAATATCTAATTCCCTCTTTAAATCTTTTAAAAATTTTAATTTAGGATGATGATAATCTTTATCTTCAATATAAATTAAATTATTTAAATACATTAACGCTACTTCAATTTTATAATGATATTTACTAGTTAAATAGTATAAAGCTTCCTCTTTATAACTAAAAAGATATTCTTTTAGAAATTCATCTTTGGTAAATATTTTAATATCTAATAGTAAATGTCTTTCACTAATTGCTTTTAAAAAATATTTTTTATAACTATTTTCACAAATAATGATTGTTTTATCTTTAAGTATTTCTTCTAACTCCATTATAACCTCATCTATTTTTTATTTCATCAATTACTTTTAATAAATCATCTTTTGTTTGACATTTACATATTTCTAGTTTTAAATTTTTAGTATTAGGTAGACCTTTTAGATAATGCATTAAAATAGAACGCATTTCAAGAACTCCAACCACATCCCCTTTTTCATTTATATTATTTAAAGTATGTTCTTTCATTAAAGAAATTCTTTCCGCCATTGTTACTTCTTTCGGAGGTATACCTTCTTCTAAATAGTTAACACACTCTTTAATTAGCCAAGGATTACCGAGGGTCGCTCTTCCAATCATCACTGCATCAACCCCACATTCAAGGATCATTTTCTTAGCATCATAACAACTTTTGATATCCCCATTGCCAATAACAGGAATTTTAACACTATCTTTTACTTCTTTAATAATTTTTAAATCAGCAACCCCAGAATATCCTTGTTTTCTAGTACGTCCGTGAATAAATATCGCACTAGCTCCAGCTTCTTCACATATTTTAGCCACTAAAGGCGCATTAATATGCTCTTCATCCCAGCCACTTCTTATTTTAACAGTAACCGGAACAGAAACGCTTTTTACGACACTTGCCACTATCTCTTTAATTAATTCAGGATTTTTAAGTAAGCTACTACCAGCTTTACTTTTAATAGCAATTTTAGGAACAGGACAACCCATATTAATATCAATAATATCAGGATGAACAGCATCTTCCACAATTTTAGCAGCTTTCCCCATTGAATCTGGATCACCACCAAATAATTGAATAGCAATTGGTCTTTCTTCTTCCTTAAATTTTAATAGTTCAAATGTTTTTTTAGAATCATATATTAAAGCTTTATCAGAAACCATTTCCGACACTACTAAACCAACGCCCATTTTTTTACAAAGTAAACGATATGTACTACTTGTAAAACCTGCCATTGGAGCAAGAACAACTCTATTTTTTATTTCAACATTACCTATTTTCCACATAAAATCACCTGTTAATATCCATCTAAATTTATTATACTATTTTACCTATTTCTAAACAAGCAAAACAATGGTAATTTTTACTTATTTCAAATTAAAAAAACTAATAAAATCGCAATCAACTTTATTAGTCTAATACTTTATTTTAAAACTATATAAGGATCTGATAACGTACCCGAAGAAGAAGTAATTTCGGATGCCTTATCAAGGAAGAAAACAGGCCGCACTAAATGCTCATTGAAAGGAAAATCCTCTCTAACCGCTCCAAGCGGCAAAATGTTCGTGATCACGTAGACCTCCAAACCATATTCATCGTAATATATACCGTGTGTCATTGTCCACTCCTCGCTCGATAAGGACCCACCCCCACAATTTTCCATTTTGATCCAGGTTCCAGAGCAATCATATTTTTGATCACAGTAACCAATTTCAACATTGCTTGCATAATAATAATCGCTTAACGTCATTAAACCAACCCTCGCCAAGACAGAGGATTCCTGTTGTTCCTGTACGCAGAGTTCATCAGCTTTCGAGTATGAATGAGCTTTCCTATTATCTGGCCAAGTGTACTCAATTATTTTTCTTTGCCAATCAAGTGACAAACTTGTTAAGAATCCATCCTCATTCATAGCAACATATAAATCAGTCTGACTCCAAGTATGATCATCACCAGGACCTTCCCACGTATAGGTTTTGGCTAAGGCTTTATTTTTGATTAATTTCATTTTCCCATCAGCTGTTATTCCAATTATTCGATATATGTATTCATTATCAGCTATTGGAGCTTTACAGTCAGATTCGTTTTCATAACCAAAACAGACATAGTTATTTACATCATCTTTTGTTCCTACAAATCTTCTCATTCCATTACAGTCTGTTACTATATTATCTCCTGTCATCGTATTGTATATATCTAATGTTGTAATTGTTTCATTTATCCCAGTTTCTACACTTTCTTCTGGATTATTTATTACGATACTTAATACATCTTTATAATCATAACCAGCTATACTATTATCTGCTTCATAATCTATCCATAGATATGTTTCATAAGTTATTGATGTACTAGGTTCTATTTTATCTTTATCAAGCACTTTTGATTCTTTGGTATATTGTGAATAATTTTTATTTAATTCTGTTTCTAATATTGTTTTTGTTGTTCCTTCACCTAAATCTTTTATTTTGCTTAATTTAACCGGTTTTATTAGTTCGCTTTCTTCTTTATCTAATTTTATCTTGATTAAAGATGAAGGAATATACTTATCACTATCTGTAAGTGATGTTAATATTAAAGTATAATCTAATTCACTATCACTACATTTATTTGTTACTTTTAATTTTGTTGGTTTTATATTTTGAATAGCAAAATCATCTGTAATTGGATAATTGTAAGCTAGATTATTTAATTCATCTTCATTAAGTGTTTCTATATCCACATCAATACAAGCTGTTTTTCCACCCACAACTGCAACCGCACTTTTCTTACTTTGATCAATTGCTGATATGTAAGCATAAGCTATCCCTATTCCTGATAGTAGTAATACAACCAACAAGGCTATTACATATAATTTAGTGTTATTATATAATACCCCCCCCCGAAAGTGAATTTTGAAGTCTTTTCTTTCATTTTATTTCTTTCCTTTCGAATTTGAATATTATCTTATTTCTTTTTCATTTTATCATTTTTATATTCCCTTTGCAAGTCTATAAAGTTAATACTTGTAGTTAATTTAAAAAAGGTCTTGTATTGTTTTTTATATTTGCTGTATAACTTAAATGATATTTCATAATAGCCTACTTTTCTAAATCTTTCATTAAATCATCAACATTGTCATACCATTTATACTTTTCAGGATGTTTTGTCATTTTATCAGCTTCTTTTAAAGCTTTAAGTAATTTTTTATTTGGTTTATTTTCTTTGATTGCAAAAGGTATAGCTTGTTCTTTTACGCTTTGAGTTAAAAAAACATTAATTGCACTGGTCATATTCATTCCCAATCTTTTAAATAAATCTTCAGCTTCTTTTTTTAAATTACTGTCAATTCGAATATTTAAATTAGTTGAATTTGAAATACTTTCCATATTATTCATCCCTCGCTTTCACTACTTATATTATACATCTTTTTAAATAATATGTAATACATTGTCATTACAATGTCATTACTTTAAAAATTAATAAAAAAAATTTATAAACTCCTTTATCTTAAATCTAAATCAACTATTTTATTTCTGTTGTTTCCAAAGCTAATTTTTCATTTTCAAAAACAGTATGAATAGTATTCTTTCCTTAAATTGCATTTCTTTTGCAAGATATTTTATATTTGTATAAAAAAATTTGGCGAACCAAATTTTTTAATCTGTAAATTTATATTGTAATAATAAATTATCTTTATTAACTGGATTAATAGTATTTTTATAATTGCTTTCTATTTCTTTATCACTTAAAGCTCTATCAAAAATAAGTGCATCTGTAACAGTTATGTAAGCAGTTTCCAATTCTCCACCTAAACCTAAAGCAGTTCTGCCTATTAAAAATGAGCCCTTAGAGTTTACAACAGTTTTAAAATCATCTGCAATATAATTTGATATTTTTTCACCATCAATGTAAATATTTAAATTATTATGATTAAAAGTTAAAATTGCAATATAATATGTATTTAAATTTGGCGGTAAATTAAATTTATTATCGGCTCCCTCATAAAAGCCATTGGGATTAAAAAACATATTACTGGTCCACTCACCGGTCCCCACCCAAAGATAAATACCACCTCCACCATTATACCAATTCCCAAAAATTGCACTACTTCCCTTATCATTATAAGAATTAAATTTAAGTTTGATAACTAATGACAAACCATTTTTTAAATCCAAATTTGCTAATCCACAATCAATATATCCTTTAATATTTTCATCACTAGTTGTGATACCTTCATTTCTATCCCACTTAGCTATATTATGAATAACTCCTGCATTTCCATTTCCACTTAAATCGGTTATGATATCTCCACCACCATTTACAACTAAACTAAAGATACCATTATATGTTTTGCCTTTAGTTGTATTATCATAACTTGGATTATGGACTTCGCCATAATAAACATTTTGATCTCCCTCATAGTAATCTATCCACATATATACTTTATATTTAATTTCGCTATTGGGTTCTACTACTTGTTTATCTAAAATATTAGTAACTTTATTAGTAAAATCTTTAGTTAAGGTATTTTGACTTAAATTAGTATTTAATAAGTTATATGTAACTCCACTATCTAATACGACCATATTACTTAAATAATTACTTTTTTTAAATTCTTTTTCACTTTCACTACCTATTTGTTTTTTAATACTAAATCTAATTTTATCGTTTGTAATATAATTATCATCAGTAGAAGAAAGTGTTGTTAATGCTAAAGCATAATCAACCGCATCATCTGTACATTTATTTGTTACAGTGATTTCAACTGGTTTTACATTACTACTTGCATAAGCATCAGTTATGGGATAATTATATGTTAAGGTATCTAACTTATTTTCATTAACAGCATCTAAACTTACATCAATACAAGCAGTTTTTCCACCAACAACTGCAACAGCACTTTTCTTACTCTGATCAAGTGCTGATATATAAGCATAGGCTATCCCTATTCCTGATAGTAGTAATACAACCAACAAGGTTATTACATACATTTTAGTGTTATTATATAATACCCCCCCCCGAAAGTGAATTTTGAAGTCTTTTCTTTCATTTTTTTCTTTCCTTTCGAATTTGAATATTATCTTATTTCTTTTTCATTTTATCATTTTTATATTCCCTTTGCAAGTCATAAATATTTTTGATTTACAATGAAAGAAAACAATGTTAAATATGATAATTTTGATACAGGAAATATGCCAGCGAAACTAAAAGTATCTATGATTAGTTCTTCTTTTTCTGATATTGTTTATACTTTACTTACATTGCATAACGCAGATATTCCTGCTGGGCAATACATAGAGGAATTAAAAAATAACATCCAAAGTCAACCTTTAGGAGAAAATTTTGATTCAGAAATAAACTATGCCTCTAGACAACTTGCCTTTTTAAATTCTACAATTAAAGAAGAAGAGAAACTTGAAAGAAAAATATAGTTAGTACTCCAAGTATTAACTATATTTTTAATGTTACTTCATCATAATCTTCAATTAAAAAAGCATTGGCATCATCTGTATCAATATGTAGTTCTAATACTCCATTAGAAGTTACTTTAACTTCGGCATCAATAATACCACTTTTCACACCATCAATCCTTACTTTTAAAATATCTTTATCTTTAACACCAAGCCTTTTAGCATCAGTTTCATTCATATGAATATGGCGATTAGCAATAACTAAACCTTTTACTTCAACTTTTCCTTTATCTGTTTCTAAAGTAATATTTAAACTATCAGATAGATCACCACTTCTTCTAACGGGTGGATTTAAATCTAATAGTCGTGCATCTTTTTTGGATATTTCAATTTGATTATAATTTCTTAAGGGCCCTACTAAACGAACATTAGGAATACTTTTTTCCCCGTTTCTAATGGTCATTGTTTTTGTTGTGGCATATTCACC
>CANRDM010000016.1 GCA_947629365.1 uncultured Bacilli bacterium | reverse complement strand
ATTTTTATTGCATTTTAAATAAATGTTTGCTATAATAATTTCTCGCAAAGAGGGGGAATGTTATGGCCAATTTATTTAATAGTCTAAAAATCAAATATAATTTTGATGTTTTAAAAAAAGAATATGAAGAATTAGATTTAAAATATCGTGAATTATTAGCTAAATATGCTATTTTAGATGATCTTGACGAAATTGTTAAAAGGAAAAGTGAAATTTTTAAAGAACTTCAAGAACTTGAAGCTAAATTGGATGAAGCTAAAATGGCGGTTAGTCAAAAAGAAAATCTTGATATTTATTATGATGCTGAAGATTTAATGATAGGAATTGTGTCTACTGGTGAAAATAGATATGTTGTTAAAGCTTTCAATTATTTAACTGGCCATTTTGAATGGTCCCGTACTGAATCAAAATATATAGGTAGCAAATTATATAAAGATATTGACGATGTTAATAATTATTTTAGTAGGGATATAGGCAACAATATAGTTAAAGATAAAACTAATATAAATATCATTGGTTGGGTAAGGTATTCTGATTTAGCAGAAATAATTGGTTTAAAAATTCCAAAAAATAATAGTGTTTCAATTAGTGATGTAAGAAAGGCAATGAGTATTATTGCTAGCTATGATTTAAACAAATTAAGTTTAAAGGAAATTGTTTATAGCTTAGGTGCAAATAAAAAACAAAATCAACGAAGTAAAAAAAGAAAATAAATTGGATTGGGGGTAAAAAATTATGAGTATGCTTAATTATTTTGATTTAAAAAGAAAATATAATGAATTATTAACAAAGTATGATATTGCTGATGAAATTCCTGCATTAGTAGAAAAAAAGGTTAGTTTATCAAAAGAAAATGATCAATTAGAGCAAAGAATTTATTCTAAAAAAGAGGAGCTTGAAGCTTTAAATCAAGAAATTGAAAGATTACAAAAGGTAGTAGGAAGTTATAGATCTCTTGAAGAATTAGAAGCTCGTAAAAAAATGTTATTAGATGAAAAAACTAAAAAATTTGCTACTAGTAAATTAATAATTGCTGTATATAATCGAAAAGGAGCAAAAGAATTTTTATTAGATGTTTTTGCCTATAATGGCCAAATTACTTACTTACGAGGTTTAGTTTTAGCATCTGAATATCAAAGCTTAAGTGGGAGTTTACTTGCTGTTTTAAAAGATAAGGATTTTGTTTCGACATTAAGTGGTAAAGTTGTACAACCAGATAATAAAAAAATATATAATGCAGAAATAAAAGATTGGATATCTTTTGAAGAAGTTTGTAAAATTTTAAATATTCCTTTATATTTAGAAAATGAAGTAACTTATGAAGAAATTATGGAAATTTTAAATAAATTAAATCTAATATATAATCATTTAACAAAATATAGTTATTTGCCAGATGATGAATATGTAACGATATCTAAAATTTTAAAAAATGTTTCTTTTAATAATGATTATAAAGATAAAAAATTAATACATAAATTATGAAAGGGATGATGAATAATGAATTTATTTAATTATACTAAATTACAAAGAAGGTATAATGAATTATTAACAAAGTATGATATAGTAGATGATTTACCAGAGTTAATAGCAAAAAAAAGCAGCTTAGTTTTAGAAATAACTGAATTAAGTAAAAATATTGGTGATAAGAAATCTTTACTAGGTGAATATGAATCTTTAGAAGCATTAAGTGAAGCCGTAGCATCTAAAAGGGAAGAAATAGCATTATTAGAAGAACAAATTGGTAAATTAAAAAGTCTTTTAGATAATTTAGAAACTCTTGAAGAAATTCAAAAAGAAATAGAAAGTTTAGAGAAACACAGAAAAATATTACAAAGTAAAGGTGTTAAAAAATATGATCCAGGTAAAATTATTTATGCAACTTATAAAGATATAAGTAATGACGACGCCCCATATCACCTTACAGCTTTTGTTTATCAAGGAGAAGTTAAATATACTGACGATGATGATGATTTTATGTGTAGTGAATATAAAAGTATTGGTGGTTGGGCGACCTTTGCTGTTAATAATTTCGATTATGCAGTACTTGAGGCAGGGAAAAAATCATATAATTCAGACTGGGGATCTCTTGTTTCGTTTGAAGAAGTATGTATGGCGATTGGTAGCAAGTTATATTTAGAGAGTGAAGTAACTGGTGAAGAAATAATGGAAATTATGTCTGTTTTTGATAACTATGATATTAATGAAGAAAATTTAGAAGATATACTGTCAGATATAAAAGATAAAGCAAACGAAAGAAGAAAAAAAAGAAATAAAAGAGCCTAAATGGCTTTTTTAAATTCATAAATTTTATCTTGCTAAAAGAGTATTTTAAGATTATAATTAAATTATAGATAAATTATAATTATAATATTTTATTTTTATACATTTAACTAATTAGAAATGGAGAAAAATATGGATAATGTAGCTGTTACCATCTTATTTCTCTTTCTTGGAATAATTGTTGGGGCCGGTGCCGTTTTAATAATTAATCATTTAAAAGGTTTAAGTGCCCAAAATAACGCTAATAAATTAATTGAAGATGCTAAAAAAGAAGCTGAAAAACATAAAAGGGATACTCTTTTAGAATTAAAAGAAGAATCATATAAATTAAAACAACAAACTAATGAAGAAATAAAAGAAAAAAAGCAAGAAATTAAAGAATCAGAAGAAAGACTTTTAAGCAGGGAAAATAATCTTGATAAACGTGAAGAGATGCTGCAAAAAAAGGATTTGGCATTAGAAGAAAAAGAAAATAATTTGTTAGTTAAAGCACAAAATATTCAAGAAAAAGAAGAAAAGATGGATAAACTTCTAAAAGAAGAAGTTGAAGAATTAGAAAGAATTTCAGGACTTAGTAAAGAAAAAGCTCACGATTTAATTATGACTAGAATTGAATCCGAGATGTCTTTAGAAATTGCTGAATATATTAAAGATGAAGAAGAAAAAGCCAAAATTACCGCTAATGATAAAGCTAAACAATTAATCGTTAGTAGTATGGAAAGATATGCTGATGATGTAGTATCTGTTCAAACTGTTTCAACAATTGATCTTCCTAATGATGAAATGAAAGGAAGACTAATTGGTAGAGAAGGAAGAAATATTAGAACTATTGAATCAGTTACGGGAGTTGATTTAATAATTGATGATACTCCGGAAGCAATTGCTATATCATCTTTTGACCCTTTAAGAAGGGAAATTGCTAAAGTTACTATTGAAACTTTAATTAAAGATGGTAGAATTCACCCAGGAAGAATCGAAGAAGTTTATGATAAAACTTGTAAAGATGTTTATAGTAGAATTACAGAAATAGGAAATGACGCAATCACCGAACTGGGAATTAGTAAAATGGATAGTGAACTTATTAATTTAGTAGGTAAACTAAACTTTAGAACTAGTTATGGACAAAATGCTTTAAAGCATTCAATGGAAGTCGCTAAGTTATGTGGTTTAATGGCCTCAGAAATTGGGGAGAATATTACTCTTGCTAAAAGAGCAGGATTATTACACGATATTGGTAAATCTATTGATTCTGAAATTGAAGGTAGTCACGTTGAAGTTGGTGAACAAATTGCCAAAAAATATCACGAAAGCGATGTTGTAATTGATGCAATTGTTTCTCACCACGGTGATAAAGAGGCTAAAAGTGTTATTGCTGTATTAGTAAGTATTGCCGATACTTTATCTGCAGCTCGTCCAGGTGCAAGAAATGACTCATTAGAAAACTATATTAAACGTCTAGAACAATTGGAAGAAATTGGTAATTCTTTTGAAGGCGTTGAAAAAGCATATGCAATGCAAGCAGGTAGAGAAATAAGAGTTATGGTTAAACCGGCGGAAGTTGATGACTTAACAAGTTATAAGATTGCCCGGGAAATGAAAGAAAAAATTGAATCAGAAATGCAATATCCTGGTACAATTAAAATTACTGTTATAAGAGAAACAAGAGCTCAAGAAGAAGCAAAATAAAGCTTCTTTTTTTTAAAGTATAAAAAAAGAGATTATTCATCCCTTTTATTAACTTCCATAATGACTGGTAAGATAATTGGCCTTCTTCCCGTTAATTCATTGATAAACGGTAATAATTCTAAAATAATTTGGTTTTTTAAATCAGTATAATTATATAAAGAATTTTTTAAGAAATTATTAACAATCTCACTAATCTTTCTTTCAATTTTATTCATTAATTCTTGATTTTCATTAACTAAGACAAAGCCTCTAGCAGTAACATTTGGTTTAATTAAAAGTTTTCTTGTTAAAGTATTAATATTTAAAATAGTTATTAAAATACCATCTTGGCTCATTAATTTACGATCTTTAATCACAACACTGCCAACATCACCAACTCTAGAACCATCAACATAAATATCGCCAGCTTGAATAGTGCCACCTCTTTTTACTTCACCATCTTTAAGTAAAATTACATCTCCGTTACTACAGATAAAAGTATTTTCTTCCGGTATATCACAAAGTTTAGCAATATTAGCGTGAGCTTTTAACATTCTAAATTCCCCGTGCATTGGCATAAAATATTTAGGTTTAATAATTCTAAGCATCCATTTTAATTCTTCTAATTTAGCGTGTCCTGATGTATGGATATCACTAAATTCTGAATTGGTATAAACTTTAACACCTTTTAAATAGATTTTATTAATAATTCTATTGATACTTTCAGCATTACCAGGAATAGGACTAGATGAAAATATTACTAAGTCATCTGGTAAAAGAGAAATTTGTTTATGAGTGCCATTAGCAATTCTTGATAAAGCCGCCAATGGTTCACCTTGACTTCCGGTACAAAGAATACATATTTCATTTCTTTTTAAACCTTTAGCTTGATTACTGTCGATAAAAATTGATTTATCATTTATTAACCCATTATTTAAAGCAAGTTCAATTGAGGCTTCCATACTACGTCCAAAAGTAATAATTTTTCGATTATACTTTTTACAAGTTTCAGCAATATGTTTAACTCTAAAAATATTTGAGGCAAAGGTGGCAATAATTACGCGGCCTACGTGTCTACCAATAATATCATTTAAAGTTTCATCAACAACCGATTCACTATTAGAAAAGCCAGTAGAAAGGGCATTAGTTGAATCACTAAGTAAAATAGTAACACCTTTACTACCTAATTCCGCCATTTTATGTATATCAGCCATTGGCCCAATTGGAGTTAAATCAAATTTAAAGTCGCCAGTTTCGAAGATAATGCCGTTTGGAGTATGAATAACAATTGCAAATGAATCAGGTATTGAGTGAGTAGTATTAACAAATTCTATTTCAAAATGTTTAAAATTTACTTTTAAATCTTTATTAATTATTTCAATATTTTTATAATTTATTTCCCTTTCTTCTAATTTCTTATCAATTAGATCTTTAGCTATTTTAGGAGCATAAATTACGGGTATATTAACTTGATTAAGTAAAAAGGGAATACCCCCAATATGGTCTTCGTGTCCGTGCGTTATAAATAGGGCTTTAATTTTACTTTCATTTTGTTTTAAATAAGTTATATCTTGAATAACATAATCAACCCCAAGTAAACCAACTTCTGGAAACATTACCCCAGCATCAATGATAATTATTTCATCATCGTGGGTAACAACATACATATTTTTACCAACTTCACCAAGACCACCTAAGGCAACGATACTTGTTGCAACATCTTTCATAAATTTCCTTCTTTCTTTTAAATAAAAAAGTTTTTTAACTACCCATTATTATACTCTAAAATGCCTTTAATGTCTACAATTTTATAATTTATTTTAATCTATTTTAGAAAATTCATAATTAAATCAATCATTATTTCTTTTTCTTGCGGATTTGATTCCGCGATTAAGAGAGTTATTGATGCAAGAGTATTGTTATCGATAATTTGCTTATCATTTTGATAAAGAATATTATTTACTTGTAAAAAATAAATAAATATGGTTGCTGCAATTCTTTTGTTGCCATCAATAAAAGCGTGGTTTTTAACAGTTAAATAAAGAAGATTAGCGGCTTTTTCTTCAATGCTTGGATAAACATCACATTTATCAAATGATTGATAAATATCACTGATGATAGATTTAAAATTATTATCTCTTTCTAAAGCAAATAAATTACTGTCATTATTAAACTTTAATTTGTTTATGACTTTTAAACATTCTTCGTAAGTTACAACCTTTTCACATTTTTGCCCTTTAACTTTTTTTAAAGTTCGGTGATCGTAGTCATCTAATAAGTCTAAGGCTTTAGAATATTCATTAATGACATTTAATATTTCTTTAGTTTCATCGCCAGTTAATCTATTATTACCTCTATTTGCAATATCTATAAGCTTAACTGTTTTTTCTAAATAATCTAATCTTTTTTGATTAACAGCATATCCTTTAATTATATAATCTTTTAATATTTTATTAGCCCATCTTCTAAAAATAATACCATTTTGCGATTTAACACGATAACCAACGCTGATAATCATATCTAAATTGTAATATTGAACTTTATAAGTTTTACCATCTTTAGCAGTATGCTCAAAAAATGAGCGTACTAAATCTTCATCAAGTTCTTTGTCTTTGTAAATATTTTGAATATGTCTTGTAATAGTTTTTCTGTCTTTGCCAAATAAGGTAGCCATTTGTTCCTGAGTAAGCCATACTGTTTCATCTTGCATATTTACTTCTAGTTTTACATTTTGATTTTCAAATAATATTATTTCATTTTTCATTCTTTATCACTCTCCATTTCTTTCATTGAAAAATTTCTAAATTTATTATTTGGTATAAAATTTTTTAATCCATCTTTTTCACCCCTCTAATATATATCTACGTCTTTTTTCATTGATTTCCTTTTAATTTAAAAAAAGTTTTTCAATTTCTTACTATTTTCTTAAGAAATAAGTAAAAAATGTTTTAAATAACATTTTTTTTTGGTATTATTAAATAGGTGAATGTTATGGGACTATTCGATAAATTAAAAAATTTAGTAAATAAAAAAGAAGAAATAAAAGATGAAGAAGAAAAAGAAATAGTTAAAAACTATGATGAAGGTTTAAAAAAAACAAGAGAAGAATTTGTTTCTAAGTTAAATATTTTAGGTATTAAATATACCAAAGTATCAGAAGAATATTTTGAAGAATTAGAAGAAACGTTAATTATGGCTGATATTGGGGTTAATACCGTAATGAAATTTATGGATAAACTAAGAAAAAGAGTTAAAAATGAAAACATTACGGATACTGCTTATTTAAAAGAAGTAATAGTGGATGAATTACTTATCATCTATGTTGAAGGAGAAAGTTTATCTGATAAAATTAATTTAAGTAGTTCTGGTCCAACAGTTATTTTAATGGTTGGGGTAAATGGAGTGGGTAAAACCACAACCATTGCGAAGCTTGCCTATAAATATATAAATGAAGGCAAAAAAGTAATGATGATTGCTGGTGATACCTTTAGAGCGGGGGCAGTAGCTCAGTTAGAAATTTGGGCAAATAAAACCGGGGCATCCTTTTATGGTGTTGAAAACTCTGACCCAGCTAGTGTTATATATGATGGACTAGTCAAAGCTAAGAAAGAAGATATCGATATAGTTTTAATCGATACCGCTGGAAGATTACAAAATAAAGTTAATTTAATGAAAGAATTAGAGAAGATTAATAAAGTAATTGGTATGCATATAGAAGGAGCTCCTAATGAAACACTACTGGTAATTGATGCTGCCACAGGTCAAAATGGTATAACTCAAGCCAAAGCTTTTAAAGAAATAACTAATATTACAGGAATTGTTCTTACTAAGCTTGATGGAACTGCTAAAGGTGGAATAGTTCTAGCGATTAAAGAAGAAGTTAACTTACCAGTTAAATTTATTGGCTTAGGTGAAAAAATGACAGATTTAAAACCATTTGATATTGAAAATTATATTTATGGTTTATTTAAGGATATGGTATAATGGATAAGTTTTTATATTATAATGAATTATTTTTAGCTTATAAAGATTTAATTAAAGAAAGTCATCGAGAAATTTTTGATTTATATTATGGCGAGAATATGACAATGCAAGAAATTGCTGATTTAAAAAAAGTTTCTAAATCAAGAATAGGGGTCATAATTAAAAGTGTTGAGGAAAAGTTATTTGAATACGAAGATAAATTAAGAATAGTTTTAAAAAATACTTTACTAGAGAATGCTTTAGAATTAAATGATATTAAGGCCATCAAAAAAGAAATTGATAAAGTAATAAATATAGAAAATTATCAAAAAGAGATAGATAGAGAAATAGAAAAATATCATCAAAATGAAGGAGAATAATTATGTTTGAATATATGGGAGATCGGATTAGTAATGCCATTAAAAATATTCGGGGAATGGGTAGGATTACCGAAGAAAATATTAATGATGCAATGAAAGAAATTAGAATGGCTTTACTTGAAGCTGATGTTAATTATAGTGTTGTTAAAGAATTTATTAGTAATGTTAAAGAAAAAGCTTTGGGTTTAAATGTTGATAAATCACTAAAGCCTGATGAACTTTTTATTAAAATTGTCAAAGATGAGTTAGTTCATCTTTTAGGTGATAATTATGAACCAATTGAAACCAAAGAAAATTTTGTCGTCATTTTATTATGTGGTTTACAAGGTAGTGGTAAAACTACAACCTCAGGGAAACTAGCTAATCTACTTAGGAAGAAATATAATCGTAAGCCTTTGCTAGTAGCTTGCGATATTTATAGACCCGCTGCCATAAAGCAATTAGAAGATATTGGTTCATCTTTAAATATTCCTGTTTTTACAGAAGATAAAAAAGTCTTAGAAATTGCCCAAGATGGTATCAATTATGCTAAAGAAAATAATTTAGATTATGTTATTATCGATACGGCCGGAAGATTACAAATTGATGAAGATTTAATGAATGAATTAAAATTATTAGAGGAAAATATTCCTTTTAATGAAACAATATTAGTAATTGATGCAATGATGGGTCAAGATGCTATTAATGTTATAACGGGATTTAATGATGCCTTAAAACTTTCTGGTTGTATTTTAACCAAAATGGATGGCGATACAAAAGGTGGAGTAGCTCTATCTTTAAGACATCTTACTAATGTGCCTATTAAATTTGTTGGTGATTCTGAGAAAATGGATGGCTTATCGGAATTTCATCCTTTAAGAATGGCAGAAAGAATTCTTGATATGGGTGATATTTTATCTATTGCAGAAAAAGTTGAAGATATTGTTTCTGAAGATGAAGCAATGGAACAAGCTAAGAAAATGCGGGAAGGTAAATTTGATTTAGAAGACTTCCTAAAGACATTTAAACAAATAAAAAAATTAGGACCTCTTGAAAATATTATTAAAATGCTTCCCCAAGCTAGAAGTATGGGTTTAAATAATATTAAAGTAGATCCTAAAGAAATGGCACACGTTGAAGCAATCATCTTATCAATGACTCCTTATGAAAGAAGACATCCTGAAGTTTTAAAAGCAACGAGAAAACAAAGAATAGCTAAAGGTAGTGGTCGCTCTGTTGAAGAAGTTAATCGTTTATTAAAACAATTTGAAACGATGAAAGATATGATGAAAAGTATCAATAATGGCAAAATGAAATTACCTTTTTAAAAGAAAATTTTTGCTTGACTTTCTCCCTAATTTTAAATAGAATAGTATATAAATTGTTAGGGAGTATTTGGGTATGGAAAAAAATATAGAAAACTTGTTAAAAAAAGAAACTATTTTTAATAAAATGACTTTATTTGCCAAAATGTTTAATATCGATATCGTTAATTATCAATATGAAGAAACTAATAATAAAAGACAAATTAATTTTTATGATCAAGATAATAATTATGTTGGTTCACTTTATATAGATGTAGAAATATATAATAATGAAATATTATATAATTTAGATAATTTTAAAATAGAATTACTAACTGATTTAGGTAAAGTAAGTGGTACTTATTCATCTCATACATCATTATTATCTTATATATTATTATTTAATCAAAATGATTTATATAATAAATTAGCCGGTGATCTTAAATTTAATAGTCATAATAAAACTTTTAGTCAAGTTTATAGTGGTATATCTGCATCAATAGAGGCCTATAATAATGATAATTCGTTATTTAGAGTTAATTTTAATTATTTTGATATAAATGGTATTTTTGCTATTATTAAAAATTATCCCCATTATGAAAAGTTAGAATTTGATATTTGGAATGGGATAAAAATTAATTATCAAAAAAATAATAAAAGAGCTAATATTAATATTAACCGGGGTAAAGATAATACTTATGAAGATGTTGCGGAGTGTAATTTTGATGATAAAGTAATTTTAGTACCATTAAAAGGCCAAACACCTTCTGTTGGCAGTTCTATTTGGCAAAATGCTGGTAGTATAGATATAGAGCCAATTATTAAAAGCATTGCCGCTCATTGTAAAGACTTAAAAGAATTTATTTTCGAAGCTAGAGATTTATTTACTATTCCGACATTAAACGGAAAAACTATTTATTTATATGATAATTTAGCTAACCTTTGCTTTAATACAACTGATAAAAGAGCTTATCTTGAATTTGCCACTAATGAAGGCAAATTAACTAGAAAAAGATAAACTCTTTTTTTTAAATTTGCATAATATATTTATATAATGTTATAATTAATTAAAGCAATAAAATAGAAAGGATAGAATTTTTATTGTTAGCGCAAGGACCTAAATGGTTGACGAGGTTGGTAGTTGTCGAAGTAATCAGCGGATGCTACCACGGATTTAAGTATATTCGTTAGATATATTGAAAAAACAAAATCAAAATTGTAACAGAGGGTATATCGAATACTTTATTTTTGAAAGGATGTATTATTTTGTGTGGAATAGTAGGCTATATAGGTAAAAATAAAGCTTTACCTAGAGTTTTAACTGGCCTTAAATTTTTAGAATATCGGGGTTATGATTCAGCCGGAGTGGCTTATATTATCGATAATGAAATTAAAATAACTAAAGAAGTAGGAAGAATTAGTTCTTTAGAAAAACTAATTGATGAAGATAGCAATTCATATGTGGCGATTGGTCATACTAGATGGGCAACGCACGGGGAACCTAGTGTTAGTAATTCTCATCCTCATCGGGTTGGTAAATTTACTGTTGTTCATAATGGGATTATTGAAAATTATTTAAAATTAAAAGAAGATTTAAAAAAGAAAGGCATAACTTTTTTATCTTCTACAGATACGGAGGTAATTCCTGCTCTTCTTGATTACTATTATAAAGAAGAAAAGAATATTTTAAAAACAATTAAAAAAGTTATTAGCATCTTAGATGGCAGTTTTGCCTTAGGAATTATTTGTGATGATGATAAAAATAATTTATATGCCGTAAGAAGAGGAAGCCCTTTAATTGTGGCTAAAGATAAAGATGGAATGTTTTTAGCTAGTGATGTTCCCGCTATACTAAGTTATACTAATAAATATATATTATTAGATAATGATGAAATAGTAAAAATTGGGGAAGATTGTTATCAAGTATATGATCAAAATTTAAAAGAAAAAGAAAAAGAATTAAAAACTTTTGAAGGATCTTATGATGCAGCAATGCTTAATGGTTATCCCCATTATATGTTAAAAGAGATTTGTGAAGAAGAAAAAGTTTTCTTAGATACTTTAAATTATTATGTTCAGGATAATGCTTTTAAAGATAATATCCCTGAATTTAAACATTATAAAAATATTCATATTGTAGCTTGTGGAAGTGCTTATTATGTTGGTTGTATTGGTAAAAGTTTAATTGAAGAATATGCAGGTATTCCTGTTTATGTAGAAGTAGCATCAGAATATCGTTATAAGCGAAATTTTTATGATGAAAATACGTTAGTTATTGTTATTAGCCAATCAGGAGAAACAGCTGACTCGCTTGAAGCTTTAAGAAAAGCTAATAAAGATGGTATTGATACACTCGCAATTGTTAATGTTGTTTTATCATCTATTGCAAGAGAAGCTAAGTATACTTTATATGTTAAAGCTGGTCCTGAAATTGCGGTTGCAACAACCAAGGCTTTTTTAGCTCAAACAACTTTAATGGCTCTTTTAGCCGTTAAACTGGCTAAAAAAGAAGAATTATTAAAAGAATTCCAAGGTTTAGATAAAAAAATTAAAGAACTTCTTAATCGAAGTTATTTAGATTATGCTTTAGATATATATCAAAAAGATAATGCTTTCTTTATTGGCCGTTTAGTTGATTATGCCCTATGTTTAGAAGGTAGCTTAAAATTGAAAGAAACAGCTTATATCAATAGTATGGCTTTTCAAGCTGGTGAATTAAAACACGGGACTATTTCTTTAATCGATAAAGGTACCCCGGTAATAGGTATTTGTACTAATAGTAGTATTGCCCCCAAAACAATTAGTAATCTAAAAGAAGTTGCGGCAAGAGGGGCATATATAATTTATATAACTAATGAAAAAGTAAACGATGAATTTTATAATAAAGTAATCTATATTCCTAAAGTTCATAATATAGTTACACCTATTTTGGCAGTTATTCCGCTGCAACTTATTAGTTATGAAGTTGCTAAACTTCGAGGTTGTGATATCGATAAGCCAAGAAATTTAGCTAAATCTGTCACTGTTGAATAAGATAAATTTGCAAATAAGTGTAATTTAATATATAATTTAGTTGGTGATTTATTATGCAAATCGATAATGTTAAAGAACCCATTATAGCAATTAGAATAAGCCAATATCCAACTGATAACTTAGATGAATTCTTACTTTTAGGACGTAGTAATGTTGGTAAGAGTAGTTTTATTAATACTTTAATTGAAAGAAAAAACTTTGCTAGAACTTCATCTAAACCTGGCAAAACTCAAACATTAAATTTTTATTTAGTTAATGATAAATTTTATTTAGTTGATGTTCCTGGTTATGGTTTTGCTAGTGTTTCTAAAGATACCCAAAAGAAATTCGGCTTAATGATTGAAGATTATTTAAAAACAAGAGAAAATCTAAGGAATGTTTTCTTACTTGTCGATTATCGTCATAAACCAACCGAAGATGATATTTTAATGTATAACTTCTTAAAATATTATAATTTAAATATTACTATTGTTGCTACTAAATATGATAAAATAACGAAAAATAATCGAGCTAAACAAGATAAGCTTATTAGAAATGCCTTCGATTTAAAAGAAGATGAGACCTTTATCCCTTGGTCAACGATAACTAAAAAAGGGCGAAATGAAGTATTAGCGATTATTAATAATAATTTAACTAAATAGAGGATGTTATGAATAAGAAGGGATTTACTTTAATTGAACTTTTAGCTGTTATTACTTTACTTGGTTTAATTTTAGCTATTAGTGTACCATCCGTATCATTTATTAATAAAAATATAAAAGATAATCTTTTAAATACTAAGATAAAATTAATTGAAGAGTATGCTATATTGTATGGGGAAGATAATCTTTCATCATTAAAAGAAAGTAATAAAACTTATGATAATAATCGTTGTATAACAATAATTGTAAGCTCTTTAGTACCTAATTATTTAGATGCTGATAATGATAATTATTGTAATACTTTAAATAGTAATAATAGGGGATGTATCACTGATCCTAGTAATAAAGAAGCATTTTTGGATAAAGAAGAGATAATTATTTATCTAAAAGATAATAAAGTAAAAGCACGTTTTAATAAAGATCATATATATAATTGTAGAGTAGGGGGATAATGATGAAAACGGTTTGTTTAATTGGTCGGCCTAATGTTGGTAAAAGTAGTATTTTTAATCGGTTGATTAAAGAGAAAAAAGCAATTATTTCGGATAGTCCAGGGGTAACGAGAGATAGAATATATGGCATAGTTACTTATAATGATAAAAAATTTAGTTTAATTGATACCGGTGGTATTAGTGATGATAATGCTGATTTTGAAAAAGATATAATTACTCAAGCTAGTTTTGCTATTGATGAAGCTGACACCATTTTATTTGTTGTTGATGGGCTAGAAGACTTAACGCCACAAGATAAAAAAATCAGAAATATTCTTAAGAAAAGTAATAAAGAAGTAATTGTTTTAGTTAATAAAATAGATAATCCTAAAAGAATGGATAATATTTATAATTATTATGAATTAGGTTTTGCTCAAGTTTTAGGGGTTTCTGCTGAACATAATATTGGTTTTAAAGAACTTCTTGATTTAATAACTAAGGATATTGCCGTTTTAGAAGATTCTTCTGATGACACTTTAAAATTTTGTTTTGTAGGTAGGCCTAATGTTGGTAAAAGTTCTTTAATTAATGCTTTATTAAATGAAGAAAGAGTAATTGTTAGTGATATGGCTGGGACAACAAGAGATGCTGTTGATACTACTTTTACTTATAATAATGGAAAATATATTATAACAGATACAGCGGGAATGCGTAAAAAAGGCAAAGTATACGAAGAATTAGAAAAATATAGTTTAATGCGCAGTATGAAAGCCATTGATAAAAGTGATGTTTGTGTTTTAGTAATTGATGCTCAAAGTGGCATAATTGAACACGATAAACATATTTTATCTTACTGTATTGATGCTGGTAAAGGTATAGTTATTTGTGTTAATAAATGGGATACTGTTAAAGACCCTAATGAAGATTTAAAAAGATGGCAACAAGAATTAGAAGTATATTTTAAATTTGTTCCTTATATTAACTTTGTTTTTACTTCAGCTAAAACGAAGAAAAGATTAAATACTTTAATGCCGGAAGTTATTAAAGCTTATGAAAATAACCATAAAGAAATTAAAACTAGTTTACTTAATGATGTTATTATGGAAGCTACCTCTTTACACGAACCACCATCATATAAGGGTAAAAGATTAAAAATATATTTTACCCATCAAACAGGAAAGAGGCCACCAAAGTTTACTTTTAATGTTAATAACAAAAAGTTAGTTCATTTTAGTTATGAAAGATATTTAGAAAATAAGTTAAGAAGTGCTTTTGACTTAGTAGGTACCCCTATAATATTACAATTTAAAAATAAAAATGAAGATAAAATAGATTAGTAGATTGTGTTTACTAATCTATTTTTATAGTTTATAATAAGGTTGCAGTAGCGTTTTTTATCATACTTTAACGAGTCGTTAAGGAGATTTTTTAATTATAGCTATTAATTGTAATATTCCAAAGGGCAACACTACACTTTGTGTAGACGCTAATCGCTTAAGCCCATTTCCATATTACAATATTTTTAGTACTGCAGATGGAGGTAGTAAAAATGTGGAAGTACACTGGGGTTAAAGAATGTAATGAATTTTTACTATCTCTTCATTTAATAAGTGAAGAAAATCACAAAAAATATATTAAAACTATTTATGGAATAGCTAATAATATTCCAAATAATTATAGAATATTTAAAATTAAAAAAAGAAGGGGAGGACATAGGACCATTTATGAACCAAAGCCTATGTTAAAATATATTCAAAAGCAAATTTTATCATCACTTTTAAATGAGCAAAGAATATCTAATTATGCTAAAGCTTATCATAAAAATATTAGTCTAAAAGATAATGCTCTACCTCATTTAAATAAGAAGACAATTTTAAAATTAGATATTAAAAACTTTTTTAATAGTATATCTTTTTTAGATGTTTATAATGCTTGTTTTCCCCTTTATTTATATCCGGCGCCAGTTGGAATCATCTTAACTTATCTTTGTACGTATCAAGGTCATTTAGTTGAAGGTGCTCCAACTTCAGCTTATATATCTAACTTAGTGATGCGAGATTTAGATGAACAAATTGGTTTATGGTGTTCTAATAAAAATATTGTTTATACAAGATATTCAGATGATTTTACTTTTTCGGGTGATTTTAATCCTCAAGAAGTAATAGAGGTAGTAAAGAAATTACTAAATAAAAAGGGTTTAAAATTAAATAATAAGAAAACAAAAGTCATAAATAACTCACAAAGTCAAAATGTTACAGGAATAGTTGTTAATGAAAAATTGCAAGTAAGTAGTAAAAAAAGAAAGATGCTAAGACAAGAAATATATTATATAAAAAAGTATGGAATCAAATCTCATTTAGAAAAAAGAGGACTTAAGTATAATAGCAAAGAGTATTTAAATATTTTATATGGCAAGATATTATATGTTTTACAAATAAATGCTGCTGATAAAGAATTTAATAATTATAAAAAATATCTTAGTGATTTAATCAAAAAGATAAAATAAAAAAGAATTTACTCAACATAAATTCTTGGGACTCTTTTACCAATGCTACAAATAACTTCATAAGTAATGGTATCTAAATGTTTAGCAATTTTTCTAATGTGTTCAATATCTTTTATAATGGTAACCTTATCACCTATTTTAACTGATTCATCTACTTTAACAAATAACATATCCATACAAATATTACCAACAATAGGGTATTCCTTATTATTTATATAAACGCCTCGGCCGGTATTTTTTCTTATAATACCATCAGCATAACCAATGGGAATTACCGCAATAAGTTCTTTGCCATTTGTTTTATAGGCACCATTATAACCAACCGTTTCATTATTTACTTCATTTATTTGAAGAACTTTACTATAAAGACTAAAAGTACTTAAAAAATCATTATCAATAGTATCTTGTAAACCATAGATAGCAATACCAATCCGACAGCCATTTTGATAAGGCCTTTTTTCATAACGCATCGTAGCATCACTGGCGGTTAAATGAACAATAGGAATATTTTTCAAATCAATATTTTTCGTATCTTCTTCAAATCTTTGAAATTGTTTATTAGTATCATTTTCATCTGTAGCATTATAAATATGAGTATAAATACCTTCTAAAATTAAATTGCTATTTAATATTTTATTATAAGACGTAGTAATATCTTCTTCATTATTTATGCCTAAACGATTCATTCCAGTATCAACTTTAAGATGAACTTTTAAATTATGGGGATTTATTTTAAGTAATTCGTTTAAATATTCTTTGCTACTGATTGTAATCGTAATATTATATTTTAAACATAAGGGAATAAAATTAATGGCAATGGTTTCTAAACATAAAATAGGAATTGAAGCAATATGTTTTCTTATTTCAATGGCTTCTTCTAAACTAGAAACAGCTAGATAATTACAACCAGCATCAACAATACTCTTAACTGTTAAAATATGAAAGTGGCCATAAGAATCAGCTTTAACAACCCCAATATAATATTTATAATTGTTATATTTTTTAATAAATGTTTGAACATTTTTTTTAATATTAGTTAAATTAACTTCAACATAGGTATTTCTAAACATATGATACCATCTCCATAATAAATTATATCAATAATATATCTTTTTAATCGTTACAGTTCAGTCAAGAGAACAAGAAAAAGAGTAAGGAACACTTACTTTTTTTCATACTATAAGGGTTTGATTAT
>CANRDM010000015.1 GCA_947629365.1 uncultured Bacilli bacterium | reverse complement strand
CTTTTTTTATTTTATTAAATTAAACTAGATGTAAAATAATGGTTATTAATAAATAAATTATTATTATAAGTAGTAAACTTAGATCCTTTACAAAAACATATTTTAGAAGTAGAAAGAACAACAAAAACCTATATGTTTAATAATTATTATAATGAAATATTAAGATTTAATCCTCGATTGTTAGATTATGATAAAGAACAAATTAAAAAATTAACAAGATATAAATAATTAATTATCAGTTATATAATAAACATTTTTATATTGATGTTTTTCAAGTAAACCATAAGAAAATATTTCTTTATTACTTAAAGTATTAATAACTTCATCATTAAGTAAACTATTTAATATAGCGACAAAATCATAATTTTTATTATCTGATGAATTTAAAATATAATTTAAAATACCTACTTTATAAGTTTTATCTTTCACATTAATTTTATTAATTAATTTATTAGAAAAACTCATTACATAAATATTTTTATTTTTATACTTTTTTAATAAATTAATAAATTTATTAAAACTACTAATATTTTTAATTTCAATTAAAAATATTTTATTAGTATTTATTTTTAAGATATCATTTAATTTAGGTATATATTTAGGTAATTCTTGATAATTTAAATTACTGATACTTTTACCATTATAAAAAGGGTCGTGATTAATAATAAACTCATTATCTAATGTTTCTCTTACATCAAATTCACAACCAATATAATTATTATCTAATAAAGCAAGTTTAATGGCATCATAAGTATTTTCTTTTACTTTATCATTATGAATACCCCGATGTTTAATTAATTTATAAATAAAAATCACCCATTAAATAATATTTAGGTGATCTTAATTTTATTATCTTTTTAATGATTTAGCATAATTAAATTCATATTCATAATCATCATCGGTTAAACTTAATAATTTATTAAATGTATCGATAAAACACATTTTATTAATAGCATATTCTTCTTCATCACATATAAACATATTTTGAAAATACCCTTCTAATTCTTTTAATACTCCTTCACTTCCTCTAGTATTTTTATATTTATCGTATAATCTTACATATAAAACAAAGGGATCTATATTACTTATTTTTTTAAATTTATTTAAGATATCAATCATTACTTCTCTTTTAAAACCTAATTTTTGCATAATATTTATTATATGCATCTCTTCATCTAAAGAAATAGCCCTTATGACTTTATTGTGATCAAAATCATAATAATAAGATAATTCTCTATTTAGCATTTTTAACTCTTTATTACTTAACATTGGTTTTATATTACTACTTGATTTAGCTATAGTAACTTTTTTTTCTTTTACTTTACTTATTAAACTACTTAGATAGGTAGCTAGTTCATTAACAACGCTTTCACTTAAACCACATTTTTTAAATCCTTGCAAGGTTAATTTAGCATCTTTTGCGGTAATATTAGGCATTTTACTTAAAAAATACTTATTTATTAAAAAATGTCCAAAAGTAATGGAATCTATATATTTAAATGACGCAGAAGATACTTCTTTTAATTCATCATAAATGGCTTTTTCTTTAGTACTTAAATGAAGTTCTTCTTCAGATTTATCAAAAGGATAAGTATTAATAAAAGCCATTATTTCTTCTAAAGGAGCACTTTTATAACGATGCTTCATAAAAACTTCTTTATTAAAGTAAAAATTATTAGGAGAAAGAATGCCAACATCAAGATTCTTTTTAATTATATAAATGATAATATCAAATTTTTCTTTTATTTTAAGAGGCATTTCTTGAAATAAATAACTAAGTTCTTCAAAATTAACAAAAACTTCATACTCATCTTCCACAGGTCTTTCTAAGTATTCAATAAAATATAATCTTTCTTTAATTGTATCTAAACATTCTTTTTTAATTTGATTATATTCCCTACTTTTAATTCCTAAAGAATCTATAAGATAGACTCTTTTATTTATTTCAATATTACCATCTTTAATAAACTTAATGAGTTTTAACAGTGCTTTATTCATAATTTATCTTTCCAAAAAAACTACTTATTTTAAAACTCTACTTAATGCTTTTAAATAAGTTTTTTCATTTAATAATAATGAATTATCTACAGTAGATTGCTCTATTATATGTAATCTACTATTAAAATAATGGGGCTCTAATAAAATAGATTTAGTTGATTGAGCACTACATCTTCCACCATTACGCTCGTGAAGATGAACTTTTAATAATTGAGCTTTTCTTAATTTTAAAATTAAATTATCTAATTCTTCTAAATCACTATGTGCTAAGAATGAATTCATTCTAAATTTTAATAATTGATATAAAATGGTACCAAAATACACATTACAATTATCATTGGCATACTCCTCTTGCATTAAAAATAACGCATTAGCAAGCTCAGGCTTTTGTTCAATGCCTTTATCTATATTTTGCCATTCGTGATTATTAATAAAATATTGTAAAGATTCATTAGTATACATTAACTTGGAGTATGCATCAACTGATGAAATTATTTTTCTTTCATCAAAGATATCAATAATATCAAATAATATATATTTATTTGTGGTATCATAAGTATCTAAAGTAATATAATGGACTTCGCCATCAGTAATAATTCTTAAATCTTCGATATTAAGGCAATTTCGATCATCACATTGATTTCTCCATAAACTTAATTCAACTACATAAGGTTTTCTTTTAAAATTAATAAGTTTAGAAAAGGTTACAGTTTTACTTGTCTCCTCTGTTTTAAATAAGGCATTTCTATCTTTTAAAGGTATAATGTCATAATTTTCAAAATAACGATCAGCAACTAAAACACTTTGATGTCGATAAAATTCTAAAAATTTACCAATAACGGCATATTCAGCATAAGATATTTCTTTATCAAAATTATATTTGTAATTTTGGGGAACATTAATCATTTTTTTCTTCCTTTCTTTCGTATTTTATATTATACATATATTCATTAAAAAATCAAGATTTTAAAAGGTTAAAAAAAAATTAATTATAATTCTTTAATTAATTTTTTCTCTTGACAATAAGGTATTACTTCATTTTTTTAAAGTGTTCGATAATGGAACCTTGGCGGTACCGTCATACCATAAGAATGCTTTAATTTCTTCACTAGTAGTTAAACTACCTTCTAATAAGCCTTCATAAATGAAAACATAGAAATCTATTTTTGTTTTATTATCACTCGTGGCTATTTCTTCAAAATTCATTACTTGTTTTAATTTTGTTGCATCAAAGATAGCTTTATCCCCTAATTCTTCTTTACATTCTCTAATCGCTGCTTCTAAAGGAGTCTCCCCTTCTTCAACTTTTCCACCAATCATTTGATAAGTGTTTCTTTTTCTTGGCTTATCAATTAATAATTTATAATCTTTAAAAAACATTGTTCCTACAACTTGCATAATTACACCTCAAAGTAATTATAACGCTTTTCTTTTAAAGAATAAACTAAAAATAATCACAATAATTAAAAAAATACTTATACCTAATATTTGCACTTTATATAAAGCAAATTCTTCACTTTCTACTTCTAAACTTTCTTTATATAAATCTATCCCACTTGTAATACTTTCAATATTTTTATGAACATAAAATGTATAAGTTTTCTCTTCCCCATCTTTGCTCGCCTTTAAATAAACGACATTATTAACTTCTTTTAAATCGTTGTTTAATATTTCAATATAAGTACCATCTTCGCATTCATAAAAAATATCTAATTTAGGTGTATCGGAATCTACTTCCACTGTGTATTCATAAATATATTCATTATAAGCTAAATCAAGAGTGCCATTTAATATTTTTATATCTTCTAACATAATTAATCATCATTATTATTTTGGCAAAAAAATATTGAAATTATACTAATTTCAATAAAATTTCATTCATTACATAAATGTATTTTGGATTAATAAAAAGATAATCATCTTTTAAAATTAATTCCCGACTTTTTAATAAAGGTTTAATTGGGTAAACACTTTCAATACCAACATTGTATTTCCTCATAAATTCTTTAGTATTAATTCCTTTTAATAGTCTTAAACCTAAAATAATCTCATAATCTCTAATATCATCATTAGAAAGTAAGATATCACTACTTTTATATTCACCCTTTAAATATTTAGATAAACTTCTGGTATTATCATATCTAACTCCAGCAATATAACCTGATGCCCCACAGCCAAAACCATAATACTCTTCATTATGCCAATATACTAAATTATGTTTTGATTCAAACCCCATTTTCGCAAAATTACTAACTTCATAATGAAGATAACCTTTTTTCTCTAAAGTCTTACAAATATATTCATACATTTTACTATCTTCAACATCATTAATGTTTTCACATTTTTTATAACTTAAATAAGTATTATCTTCAATAATTAAACTATAAGTTGAGATATGTTCAGGATTAAGTTTTAAAAGCAATTTTAAATCTTTTTTTAAAACCGCAAATTTTTCTTTTGGTAAAGCATAAATTAAATCTAGATTAATATTATTAAAGCCAAGAGAACGAACTAAATTAATTTTTTTAGAAGCATCATTATAAGTTGTATATCTTTTCATTAATAATAAATTCTCTTCATCAAAAGATTCAATTCCAATTGAAAGTCTTGTAACATTATATTTTTTTAATAATAAAAGTAACTCTTCATTTATATCTTCAATATTACATTCAAAAGTAAATTCCTCTAAGTGCTCTTTTTTTAAAAGATTAGTTAAATTAAGAAGATATTCAATCTCTTTTAAAGACAAGGCACTAGGTGTACCACCCCCAATATAGATTGTTTTAATATCTTCTCCCATATATCTTTCCATCATTTCTTCTTTAAGACATTTTAAATAATTAACAACCCATTCTTTATTATATAAGACTTTGCAAAAGTCACAATAAGAGCAAATAGATTTGCAAAAAGGAATATGAATATAAACACTAACCATGACGACGACTTTGAATATAGTAGAAAGAATTAAAATCTTGTAAATGTTCAAAACGTCTTCTTAATTCGCTATATTCTTCTTTTTCTAAGATTACTTGTATTTTCCTTTTATAGTGATCTTCATCAATACTAAATAATCTATTCATTCCAGCATTAGTTAAACTATATTTTAATTGATAATTTAATAATGTTAAATAATCATCTTCTGTATAAGGACTACCTATAATATGATTTTTTTGTAACTCACTAGCTTTATAATCGGTAATTTGTCTTAAAACGCCTTTAATTTTATCTGTATTTCGACTCTTGGCAGATTCTAAAAAATTATTATAAAAATCTAATATTTGTTTTTTAGCCACCTCTTGATCTTTATCATCAAAATTTTCTAAATAAAGAAAAGAAATATTATAAAAATTATAATCTTCATCACCCATAAGATCTCTTAAATTAACATTAAATAGATCTTTAATTAATTGAGATTTAGCTCGAAAAGTTAACGCTAAATGAATTAATATTTTCTTTTGATTTTGAGGGTCTTTATAAAAAACATTTAAATTTAGAAAATCCCCATTTGCCTTCTTTTTTTCCATTAAAGCCATTTTTTCTTTAATTTTTTGCATTATATCAAAAGAATTACTAGGGTATAATAAACTAATACCATATGAATTTCTTAATCTTGAAAGAGTTTTATTAATAGTCATATGACATTTAGATGCTAGTTCAATAATGGTTAAATCTTCATTTAAAAATGTTTCCACCACCCTTTTTGTTTCTAAATTAACTTCTTCTTTGATATAAAAATTACCTTTCATCTTCACTACCTCCTAAAATACTCAAAAATGCTTCGCTAGGGACTTCAACTTTACCTACCATTTTCATTCTCTTCTTTCCTTCTTTTTGAGCCTCAAGTAATTTTTTCTTTCTGGTTATATCGCCACCATAACATTTGGCAAGCACGTTTTTGCGCATTGCGGAAATATCTTCTCTCGCAATTATTTTTGAGCCAACTGCGGCTTGGATACTAACTTGAAACATTTGCCTTGGTATTACACTTCTAAGTTTTTTGGTAATACTTCTACCTTTATTATAAGCATCATCCTTATGAATAATCAAGGATAAAGCATCAACCTTGTCACCATTTAGTAAAATATCCATCTTAACTAAGGCACTTTCTTTATAGCCAATTTGGTCATAGTCAAATGAAGCATAACCATTTGTCCTACTTTTAAGCTTATCATAAAAATCATAAACTATTTCTCCTAAAGGCATCTCATAATGAATATTAACGCGTTCTTCATTAATATAATCAATGGTTTTATATACGCCTCTTTTATCTTGACATAATTCCATAATCGCGCCAACATAATTAGATGGGGCAATAATATTAGTATAAATATATGGTTCTTCTATTTTACTAATTTTTTCTCTTAAAGGCATTTTACTTGGACTATCAACCGTAATAATGCTGCCATCTGTAAGATAAGCTTTATATAAGACAGTTGGACTTGTTACAATAATATCTAAGTTAAATTCTCTTTCTAATCTTGTCGTAATAATTTCAGAATGGAGTAAACCTAAAAAACCGGTATGAAAGCCAAAACCTAAAGCTTCACTAGTAACAGGTTCAAAAGTAAGAGATGCATCATTTAGCTTTAATTTATTTAAAGCATCTTTAAGTAAATCATATTTATTAGCTTCAATAGGGAAAATACCTGAATAAACCATTGGCTTTATTTTGGCATAGCCTTTAATTGGTTCAACTGCTTCATTACCTAAAACAGTTATAGTATCTCCGACATTTACACTACTTATATCTTTAATAGATCCCGCTAAAAAACCAACTTCACCACTTTTTAAACTATTTAGTAATTCTTCTTTGGGTGTTTTAACCCCTAGTTCAGTTACTTCAAATACTTTACCAGATGCCAACATTTTAATTTTATCTTTAACTTGAATTTTTCCATCTACTACTTTTATTAGTAAAACTACCCCTTTATAACTATCAAAATAAGAATCATAGATTAATGCTCTTGTCTTACTTTTTACATTAATTTTCGGTTGGGGTATTCTTTCTATCACAGCATCAAGGAGTTCTTCTATTCCCACGCCTGTTTTACCACTTGTTAGAATAATTTCATCTTCCCTAAAGCCTAAAACATTCATTAATTCTTTTTTCACCTTTAAAATATCCGCATTTGGTAAATCAATTTTATTAATAACAGGAATAATTTTTAAATCTTGATTCATTGCTAGATATAAATTAGCAAGAGTTTGGGCTTCAATACCTTGGGCAGCATCAACAACTAATACGGCCCCCTCACAAGCAGCTAGGCTTCGACTAACTTCATAAGAAAAATCGACGTGTCCTGGGGTATCAATTAAATTTAAGGTATAACCTTTATAATTTAATTTAACGGTATTAAGTTTAATTGTTATTCCTCTTTCTCTTTCAATATCCATACTATCTAAAAGTTGATTTTTCATTTCTCTTTTAGATACTGCTCCCGTAAGTTCTAGTATTCTATCACATATAGTACTTTTTCCGTGATCAATATGGGCAATTATTGAAAAATTTCTAATTTTTTCTTCTTGCATTTAAAACACCTAATTAATAATAACATAAATTATCCTTTTTTTAAAGAACAAATAATATTGACAATCAATTTACAAATTTTGACAATAACAATAAAATATGCTATAATTTACTTAGTTTGAGGGGATAATAATGAAGTATTATTTAATTTATACTGATGGGCCAAATTTTGGTAAAATTACTGGTTTTAGTAAGTTTGTGGCAATGCCAATAGATGAAAATAAACTTAGTGATATCGTTAAATTTACTAATACTTTTAAAAATTATCAAGAATTATTAGATTTCTTATATTATAACGGTTTAATACCTAGTATGAATTACAAGTTAAATATTGCTTATATAAATGGTAAAAATGGTATTTTACATATTCTTCCTTTTGGTATATCTTTTAAAAATGAAGCTAAATATTTTGATATTAAACATTTAAATAATTATCTTGTTAATCATATGGGTGATGAAAATTTTATGAATGCTTTTTTAGATAGATATTATAGTTATTTAAGAAATACCCCAAATGTGGGAACATTTATTAAGAATATTAAACGTAATTATGAATACTTTTTAACCAGTCACTTAATGCCTTTAGATAGTCGCCTTGATATGGAAGACTTTTTAACAAACTACACTATTAAAAAAAGTAATAATACTACTAAAAGAGAATTTGCTAAGTTAAGAGATGTTGCAATGTTTGTGATTGATTATCAAAGAAGAAAAGAAAAAAAGAATAATAGAGGCAATAATGAAGAATTAATAAGACAAATTAAACATTTAAAAGAATTATTAAAAGATGAATATTTATCTAAAGAAGTTAGTGAAAGTTATGAAGCAAAAATTAGCAATTTAGAAGATTTAATTAATCCAGAAAGAAGGCGCAGATTATGAAACTACCAAATATTAAAATACTTGATGAAAAAGATAAGACACTTCGTTTAATTAGCAAGGAAGTTACTTTTCCATTAGCAAAAGAAGATAAAGATTTAATCAATGATGCCATTACTTATCTTACAATGAGTCAAATAAAAAAATATTATGAAAAATATAACTTAAGACCAGGAATGGGGCTTGCTTTTATTCAATTAGGTCTTCCTAAAAACATTTTTGTTATTGTAGAAGAAGTAGATGAAGAAAAATTTGAAAACTACGTTATTATTAATCCCAAAATGCTTAGTCATAGTGAAGAATTAATTTATGTTGGGGAAGGTGAAGGCTGTTTATCTGTTAACCGTGAGGTAGAAGGAATCGTGCCAAGATATGCAAGAATGACTATTAGATATCAAGATATTGATGGAAATGTTAAAGAAATTAGAGTAAGAGAAGATATTTCTGTAGCGTTCCAACACGAAATGGATCATTTAAAAGGAATATTATTTGTAGATAAAATTGATAAAAAGAACCCTTTTAAAGATAAAGAAAAAATGCGGGAAATTTAAACCGCATTTTTTTATTCTTTAACTAACTCATCTATTTCTTCCCAACTTAAATGTAAAACAGTACTAATAAATGATTTATAATCTAACTCTTGATGTTTGGCAAGTAATTCTTGTAATAGTTTTTTTAAACTATCATCATTTTTCTTACTAGCATCTTCCATTAAATAGGCTTCCCATATTTCTTCGATTTTTTTGGGTTTAAATTTTAGTGCTTTGCTAATGGTGGCAATTGAAACATTTTGTTTAATCAATTCTATAACTGTTTCTTTTTTTACATTATAAGCTATGCCTTGGCGAAATAATTTATCTGGATCATAATATAATAGTTCATCAAATGCTTCATCAAAACTTTTTACTTCTTTTTTTATCTCTTCCATTACTTCATCACCTTTATATAACTCATCTAATACTTTATCATCATTACATACAAAAATATATAATGATTTTGCTAAAATATCAGCTTTCTTAATATTATTATATCCCAATGAATCTAAATATTGCAAATTAATATCAACAATATTGATACCAAAATTTCTGGTTAAATGATATTTCTTATCTTGCATTTCACTAAAGTAAATAAAATCACCTTTATTATAATAATCAAAATCATCTATTTGAATTTGCCAAATTTTTTTAATGTTTTCATAATCTTCTTTATGTTTTATATTTCTTAAATATAATTGACAAAGATAGGAAAAATTTTTCTTATCACGTATGATATTTCCTTTGTCACCTTTACTTTGATAATTAAATTCTAGATTAATAAATAAATCACTAGTTTCACCAATTAGATCAACTTCACTATTAATGATTTTATTATTAACACTTACTTTAGGATGAATCAATTCAAAATCATTTTCTAAATCCTCCATTTTAATATTTATTACTGCACTGATTATTCTTAAAAGATACTCTTTAGAAGCTTTGCTTCCACTTGAAAATATTTTCTTAGCAATTGTATCTTTTAACAAAACACTTTTTGTCATATAAATACGTTTCCTTTCATTTCAAGAAAAGTATTTTAAAGCTTTTTAAATTAATTGCAATACTTTCGACAAACGTTGTCAAAACTTCTTATTTTTAGACAAATTTCGACCTCCTTTTCATAATTATATCATTACCCTATTTAGAAGTGTGAGGACAAAATAAAAAGAAGACTCATCTTCTTTTTAAACATTTTCAAGTTCAACTGATACAACTTTTGAAACACCGGCATTTTGCATAGTAATACCATACAAAACATCAGCATATTCCATCATTCTCTTTTTATGGGTTATTAAAATATATTGACTATCCATTTTCTTTTTATTTAAATATTCACCAAATAAATCAACATTGGCTTCATCTAAAGCGGCTTCAATTTCATCTAAAACTATAAAAGGAATTGGTGAAACATTTAAAATAGCAAAAAGCAAGCAAATGGCGGTTAAACTTTTCTCACCACCCGATAAGCTTTGGGTGCTATGTAATTTCTTTCCTGGAGGAGTTGCTTTAATCTCAATACCAGTATTTAAATAATCATCTGGCATAGTAAGCTCTAAAGAACCATTTCCCCCTTGAAACATAATTTTAAATACTTTACTAAACTCCGTTGCTACTTTATTAAATGTTTCTTTAAACTTTGTAACCATTATATTATCCATATCATCAATAATATTTAAAAGGGAGGCCATCGATACTTCTAAATCTTCTTTTTGATTATTTAAGAAAGTATATCTTTCATTAATTCTTTGATATTCTTGAATACTACCTGTATTAACATCTCCCAGTGATTTAATATCGCTTTTTAATTTACTTACTTTACTTCTAGCAATATCAATATCTAAATCAAGCTCATAATTACTCTTAGCATATTCATAAGTCATATTATAATCTTCATTCAAACTAAGGAGTAAATTATCAAGTTTAACATTTAATTTACCAACATTAACACTCACTGTATTAAGTTCAGTTTGAGTATTACGAATACTAAGATATTCTTTATTACTTATATTTTCTAATTCACTTAATTCATTATTTAAATCTTGTTTTTGAACTTTTAAATTATTAATATTTTGTTCCATTTTTTCTTTTTCAATATTAAGAGTATTAAGTTTATCCATAATATCAGTTATTTTTTCATCTATTTTATTATTAGCAACATTTTCTAAACCTAAAATATCATTTTTAACTTCTTTTAATTTATTTTCTAAATTATCTAAAATACTTATTTTACTAGTCTTTAGTGTATCAATATCAATTAAGGCTCTCTTTTCTTCATCTAAATTAGTTGTTAAAATATTTAAATCATTATCTAAAGCTTTTAAATCATTTTTTAAAGATTCTATTTTTAGATTTAAACTATTTAACTTACTTTGATAATTTTCTAATTCATTTTTACTATTAATATTAGATGATACTTTATGGTTACCACCAGCAATTGAACCACCAGCATAAATAATACTACCATCAAGAGAAACTACCCGATATTTATAATCTAATATTTTAGCAATTAAATTCATATTATCAATTGTTTTAACTACAATAACATTACCTAATTGATTCTCAACTATATTACGATATTTTTGATCATAGTAGACTAAATCAGATAAAATACCAATATAACCAAAAACATTTGCTATTCTTTCAATAATACTTTTATCAATATATCTTGATTTAATAATATTAAGAGGTAAGAAAGTAGCTCGGCCAATATTTTTTTCTTTTAAATAAGTAATGGCTTCTTTAGCGGATATTTCATCATCTACTACAATAAAACTAGAGGCACTTCCTAAAACAATATCTAATGCATTAACATATTCATTACCAGTACTAATTATATTACCTAAAGTATTATGAATACCTTTAAGACGATGATTATTTAAAATATTTTTAACACTTAAAGGATAACGATCATTATTTAAAATACTATTTTCTAAAACACTTATTTTATTTTCTAATAATATTTTTTCTTTTTCATTACCTTCAATTTCTTTATTACAATAATCTTTTTTCGCAAGAAGATTTTTATATTCTTGAATATTTTGTAAATTAGTTTCATTTTTTCTTTGATAATCTTCTTGTAATAAATCTATTTCATTATTTAAAACAGCAATTTCTTTAATTAAATTTAATTCTTCATCTTTTAAATTAATTAAATTAGTTTTAATCTTATCTTCACTATATTCATATTTAGTTCTTTCAATATTAATTCTTTTTTCACTATCTAGTTTAGATATTTCTTCTGTAATACTTAACAATTTATTATTAAGTTCATTAATTTTATCATCTATTTTATAAATATTTAATTTTAATTCTTCAATTTTACTATTATTAATATTTTTATTACCTAATTCTAATTTCTTGTTAAGTTCTTCTTCTTTTTCTTTCATTTTAAGATATTCATTATTTAAATTAGTAATATCTTTTGTTATTAAAGCAATTTCAATATTTTTAAGTTCGTCTTTATAAGCAAAATACTGGGTTGCTTTTTCAGCTTCTTCTTTTAGGGGATCAACTTGTTTTTGTAATTCGTCAATAACTAAACTAATACTATTTAAGTTATCTTTTGTTTGACTTAATTTTTTTAAAGATTCTTCTTTTCTCTTTTTATATTTTAAGACCCCAGCAGCACTTTCTATGACACTTCTTCTTTCAATTGGTTTAGAGTTTACAATATCTGTAACTGTTCCTTGAGAAATAATATTAAAAGTATCATAACCATTTAAGTCAATAAATAAATCTGTAATATCTTTTAATCTCACTTTATTATTATTAATAAAATATTCATTTTCGCCACTTGCATAAACTGTTCTTTTAACTTCTATTTCACTATAATCATTATTTAAATAATGATTAGTATTATCAAATGTTAAAATAACGGAGGCTTTATTTAATGGGGGAAGCGTATCACTTCCTGAGAATATTACATCACTCATTACACTTCCTCTTAAAGATTTAACTGATTGTTCACCCATTACCCAACGGATAGCATCGACAATATTACTCTTACCACTACCATTGGGACCAACAATAGCCGTTATGCCTTTGTTTAATTCAAAAATCGTTTTATTAGCAAACGACTTAAATCCTTCTAATCTAATTCTTTTTAAATACATACATCACACCTAAATCTATTTAGCTGACTTTTGATAAGCATCAAAAGCGGCTTTTTGTTCTGCTTCTTTTTTACTTTTGCCAATCCCTTTACCATAAACAATATCATTTATTTTAACTTCGACTTCAAAAGTTTTATTATGAGCTTCCCCATATTCCTTAATTAAAACATATTCTAAACTTTTTTTATCAGTTTGAACATATTCTTGCAATAATGTTTTATAATCACCAAAGAAAACAAAATCTTTCTTAATATAAGGGACAATTATACTATAAATATATTCTCTTGCTTTATCCAGACCAAAAGATAAATAAATAACCCCTAAAACGCTTTCAAAAACATCAGCAATAATAGTATCATTAATATTACTCTCTTGACCGTGACCAACCTTAATATATTTATCTATGCCTATTTCTTTAGCATAATGAGCAAGTGCTTGTTCACAAACAAAACCCGCTCTTTTTTTAGTCATAATACCTTCTTTATAATCCGTTTCTTTATAAAAGTATTCACTAGTTAAAAGTTCTAAAACAGCATCTCCTAAAAATTCTAAACGTTCATAATTAATAGCATATTTATGTTCATTAGAATAACTACTATGGGTTAGAGCTTCATCTAATAATTCTTCATTAATACCATTTAAATTATATTTTTCTATAAATTCCATATAATCACCATATAAAAAATTATATCACTATTAAATAAATAAGTAAATTTTTAAATTCGTTCTGGATTAATATCAATATCAATATTAACATTATTTTCATTTAAATAGATTTCATCTAATTCTTTTAAAACATTCTTTAATTTTTGATCAAAACGATATTTAATAACTATTTGAAAACGATAAGTATTATTTAATTTAAAGATATTATGGGTTGTTGGTCCTAAAATTATTGAACTTTTATCTAGATTATTTTTTAAATAATTTCCTACTTTAGTGGCATTTTCTAACGCTTTATTATAGTCTTTAGATATTATTTTTAAACTAACTAAATAATAATATGGGGGATATTTAAGCATTCTGCGATTATTCATTTCATATTTATAAAAGCGATTAAAATCATTATCTTTAACACAATTTAAAACATAATTATCAGGATTATAAGTTTGAATTATTACTTCCCCTTTATAACTACTTCTTCCTGCTCTGCCACTTGCTTGATATAAAAGATCAAAGGTTTTTTCATTACTCCTAAAGTCAGGAATATTTAAAGATGTATCGGCATTTATTATCCCCACTAAAGTAACGAAAGGAAAATCAAGGCCTTTACTAATCATTTGGGTACCAATTAAAATATCGGCTTCTCTATTTTTAAAACTTTGAATTATTTTCTCGTGACTTCCTTTTTTAGTTGTAGTATCTTGATCCATTCTTAAAACTTTGGCCATTGGGAATAATTTTTTGACTTCCATTTCCACTTTTTCTGTACCAAGGCCTAAATAATTTAAAGCATCTTCCCCACAATTTGGACATTTATTAGCATTTTTAGTAGTATAACCACAATAATGGCATCTTAAAGTATCACTTGATTTATGATAAGTAAGGGTTATTTCACAATTAGGGCATTTATATGTATAACCACACTTTGAACAATTAATGGTAGTAGAATATCCTCTTCTATTAAGTAAGATAATTGTTTGGAGTTTATTTTCTAAATTACTTTGCATTTTTTCTTTTAATTCATCACTAAATATATAATTTTTCTTTTTTATTTCTTCAACCATATCAATTATCTTAACACTTGGAAGTAAAGATTCACCTGCTCTTTTAGTAAGTTTAAGATATTGATAAACCCCTTTAATAGCTCTTGCTTTAGTCTCTAAAGTGGGTGTTGCACTACCAAGGATAACTGGGCAGTTGTGATAAATACCTCTTTTTATAGCTATATCTTTAGCATTATATTTAGGGGTATTTTCTTGTTTATAAATATCACTATGTTCTTCATCAATAATAATTACTCCAATATTTTTAAGGGGTGTAAAAATTGCGGAACGAGTACCCACCACTACTTTAGCATCCCCTCTTAATATTTTTAAATATTCATCATACTTTTCACCATTTGAAAGACCACTATGAAATATTGCCACGTTATCACCAAACCACTCATAAAAACGATTAACTATTTGCATTGTTAAAGTAATTTCTGGCACTAACATAATAGCACTCTTACCTTCTTTTAACACTTCATCTATAACATTAAGATATACTTCGGTTTTACCAGAACCGGTTATTCCTTCTAGTAAAAATACTTGATGTTCTTTTGTTTTAATTATGTTATCATAAGCCTCTTTTTGTTCTTCATTTAAAATATTTTTAACTAAAGTATTATTTTTACTTTTATTAATCCGATATTCTTGTTCTTTTATTTCTTTTATTAATCCTTTATTTTTTAAAGTATTAATACTATAATTACTATAATTATTTTTTAATACTTTATCATTTATTAATAAATCATTTAACATCTTACTTTGATCATTATCTTTTTTATAATTACTTAAATACTTTTCTACTTCATCCTTAGCTTTATTTAAAATTATATATGTCTTATAAAAATTATAATTAGTATTATCATCTTTAATTTTTAATGAAGATGGTAACATAGTTTGATAAGCCATTATTAAAGGGCATAAAGTTTCTTCTTTTATATAATTACCTAATTCTATTAATTCATCATTTAAAATTAATTCTTCATCTATTATATCAATAACTTCTTTTAATTCATATTCACTTTCATAACTATCTTTAATATTTATTACAAAACCATTTATTTCTTTACTTCCAAAAGGTACTTTTACTTTCATTCCTCTTTTTATTTTATTTATTAAAAAAGATGGAACAATATAAGTAAAATATTTATCAATTTTTTTAGTTGGATATTCAATTAACACTTCTGCGTACATTTAATCACCTTATATATCCATTATATAATATTTTCTTTCAAAATAAAACGAGAGAGAAAATTATTCTCTATCAAGAGTTAAGTTTATGAGGTTCTTACGAGTTTTCCTTCTCGGTTTGCTTGAAAGAGCCAAGAAAGAGTCACGAATATAAATCCAGACTTCGGTTAGTTACGGCATCCCTAGAAAGCCTCTATTCAAAGACGGCGATTTGGACCCGACCGCAGCTCATTTCAAGTTTCCTCAAGGTCACCATACTGCTAAACTAAAATTCATAAAACTGGCATCAATTTCGAAAAGTGTTAGTCAAGCGCTTCAGCTCTTTAGGGTAATTAGTTCACTCCGCCAATAACAAACGGGTCCTCTCTCCTTCCTGTTCCTTCGGACACAGATACTTCTGAGGACTCGAGAAAGAAGACAGGCCTAACGTAGTGTTTGTTCATGGGAAGTTGGGCGAACGCGAATCCATATGCATCCAAGAGATATACGTAATAACTAGTTTGATCCCACCGTCCGGTCGTCACAATTGTCCACTCGAGAATTTGTTTCCGGGTTGTCCCGTTATTCTGAAGAAGAAACCAGCTGTTTCCACAAACGTTTACATCAGTCCCAGTACATATAGTCATTCCTTCACCATTGTATGAATAGTAGTAATCACTAAAGTACAACAAGCCAATCTTAGCAATAACTTTATCAGTCCATTTATCTACTTTATGACCATATTTTGTACCATACCCGCTCCAAGCTTCCCTCTGCCCGGTTTCGATCTTATATAATTCGTCAGCCGAAAGAAGATCAGGACCAAATCCGATGTTCGAACCGACGTCGCCATATAACCAAACCGTGGTTGCTATCTTATTTTGCCAATCTTGACTTAAACTTGTTAGAAAATCATTTCCATTGATAGCTTTATATATTAAGCTCCGCTCCCATTTAAATTCGCGGTCAGCGTCCTCCCACCACATATATTCTTTGTCTAAAGCCCTGTTTTTGATTAACTTCAGTTTGCCATCCGAGGATATTCCTATTATTCGGTATAAATATTCATTATTTGCTATATCACTTTTGCATTGATCTTCTGTCTCATATCCAAAACATACAAAGTTATCAACTATTCCATCACAACCGTTATTAGCTGCATCGCATTGTCCTACAAATCTATACATACCGCCTAATTCTTTCTCACTTAATCCTTTTGGCTTTTTATCTAATATTTGTTTCCCAGCAGAATTTGATTTTGTTGCTATATCTTGTGATACAACTGTTGACTTCCTTCCTGATGCATCTCTTACTCTACCTTCTATTGTATATTCTTGTCCGTCTTTTAATTTTGTTCCATCATCTAAGCTATTTATTGTACAATCTCCATTTGGTTCTGCATCTTTCCAATTATTTTGATTATTTATTTTACATTGTCTTTGTACTATTCCACTTATATCATTCCCTGTATATCCTACTGTTACCGTTAT
>CANRDM010000014.1 GCA_947629365.1 uncultured Bacilli bacterium | reverse complement strand
TTTAACAAGATATGGCTTAGTTAAAGAAGATAATTTTTATTATTATATTGGTAAGGCTTCTTATCTAATTAATAAATATCATTTAACAATTGAAGGATACCAAAAAATGTTTGAATAGAAAACTATTGACATTTGCCTATTTTTGGGTATACTAGAGTAGAGTATTTTGAAAAGGGGGAATTTTCTTATGATAAAAAAAGCGAAAATCGAATTTAAAAGAGGAATTGCTTGTCTTTTAGCGACTCTTCAAATTGGGGTAATTTCTAGTTGTAATACTCAAGACTTTGATACAGTAGTTATTTCCAAAGAAGAATATGAAAAATTATTAGATGAATTAAAAACCCAAAAAATGGAAAATAATGGATTAAATCTTGAAGTAGAAATTTTAAAAGATGCTCTACAAGCTGAAATAAATAAAAAGAATGAAGAAGATAAGGAGAAAGAAGATAGCAATATTAACGAAGATACTTCTACGGAACCTATAGATGATCCGGAAAAACCTATTTTTGATGAAGAACTAGCTAATAAAATTGGCATAACTAGTGAAATGGGTGAAAATGAAGAACTTAAAAAATGCTTAGATGAATTTAATAATTATTTAAGTTTACAAACTTACCTTATTTATAAATATGAAAATAAAGATGGCATCCAAAAGATTCAATTTATAATGAATGATGAAGTAGTTGGAGAAGTTTGGACTTGTAAAGAAACTACAACATCTGTAAACTTTGTTTATAATAAACCGGAATATCAATATATTAATAGTTTACATTTAGGAAATGAAGATAATAAGGTTTATAGAACTAGTTATGATTATAAATGGTCATATGAAGGTAATGAGTATGATATAGGTAGTAGCTCTATTAATTATGATACGACTGAAGGAAGTATTTATAATTTATCTCTTGATTTTAATATCTTTGATAATAATACTAATGAAGATAAATTATTTATCTATCTTTCTAAAAATGTTGATGGATCCTTTACAATCGATTTAAATAGTAAAAATTCTCTATACATTCCAAGTGATAGTGAACACACTACACTTAACATATCATCAGAAGATTTCCAAATTTTAGATAAATTAATTTTATCTTATAAAGAAAAAGGAAAATTGGAAAATATCTTAGCATATTGCCAAGATACATTAATTGAGATAATTAAAAAATATGATGTCGAAGAGAAGTGTGAACAATATATTAATATTATCAAAAATAATAGTAAAGTTAAAAATGAAGAAATAGATAAAGATGTTAGTAATTCTAATCATCTTACCTTTAATCAAGAACTTGCTAATATTATTGGTCTAAGTAATGAGGTTTTAGAAAATTCTGTTGTTCAAAAAAATATTAATTTATTAAATATTTACTTAGGAAATTATGACAATTTATCTTATCAAAATAAAATTAGTGAAACATCTAATGATATTACTTTTATAGATAGTGATAATAAAGAAGTAGCAAGAGTTATTTTATTACAATCCTCACCATCATTGTTTATTACATTGTATGGGACAAATTATAATTCTATTTATTCGGTTATGCTTGATGAAAATAATGAAGTCGATTATTCAGCTGATGGCTTAAGTTGGGATTATAATGATGAAAATTATTCAGTTGGTGATAGTTATAGTTTCTATGATGCCAATTATACTTATACATCATATATTGATTATGTTCATTTTGGGACTGATTCTTCAATTGATAGAGAATTTAGTGTTTGGTTAAATAAAGATGCTGATAACAATTATACTTTGAAACTTAATAAAGATGTAACTCTTACAATTGAGGTTGATGATTTTTATAAACTAACTGATTTAATAAATGCTTATGAAAATACTAATGAATATGGTAATATTTTTAAGTATTGTGGTAATGAAATAATAGAAATTATTCAAAAGTATGATAGTGAAAATATATGTCAAGAATATGTTGATATTATTAAAGAAATCAAAGGTGATCTTGACAAGGAAAGATCTAGATATAAGGGGGAATTAAAATGATCGAAAAAAAGAAAATTAATTTTAAGAAAGGAATAGCTTGTCTTTTGGCCGCTCTTCAAGTGGGGATAGTGACAAGTTGTGCTAAAAGTGATATTTCGGAAAAAGATTATGTTGATGCATCAGAATTTGTCACTACTTTAGAACTAGTAAGTAAAAGTGGTGATAATTTAAAAAATAAAAGCAAACTAGATACTTTAAGTAATGATTTAGTTAAAGAAATTGGCTTAACAGAAGAAATGCTTAATGATCCTATGATTAAAGGTAATATTGTTAAATTAAATAGTTATATAGAAGAGTATAGAAAAGCTTATTTTAAACATAGTGATTTATACTATGTTGTAAAAGAAGGAAATGAAGGAGAAAAGATTATTAGCGTCTTAAATTATCTAAATATTGTCATTGGTAGTATAACTAAAAATAATGATTATGTTTATTTTAATTTTGATAGACCTTCAAGAGTTTATCTTGATGAACCGGAAGCATTAGAATTTAATTATAGGATGTTTTTATCAGATGACAGTGTAGTCTATGATAAAGGATGGCATAATGAAGACTCAAAATATTCTGCTATTCATACTCATATATTTAAAGATGATGAAGTAAAAAAAGAATCTGAAGTTGTTTATTATTCTGATAATAATCTTATAATTAAGTTTGCTTTTATTAATAACGGTTTAGATACTTATTCTTTTAAAATAAATTCTAAAGATTCTTCTTTTACTTTTAGAATAACGGAAACAGATTATCAAATTTTAGATAATTTATTAGAAAATCTAAAAGAAAGAGATGAATGCGAAGATATTTTACTATATTTTAAAGATACTTTAAGAGAAATAATTAGAATATATGGTAAAGAAAATGAATGTGAAGAATATTTAAATATCTTAAAAGAAAATAGAACTATTTTAAGTAGATAATATTCATTGTAGGCAAAAATAGTTTTTGAAAGAAATAACTGCTCTATGCAGTTTTTTCTTTTTAAATATATTATTTTATTATATAATTATTTTATGGAAATAGAAGTAATTAAATTTGACAATTTAGGAAGAGGCATAGGATATATAAATAATAAAATTATATTTATTCCTAAAAGTGTTCCTGGTGATATTTTAAAAATAGATATAGTTAAGGAAAAGAAAAATTATTTAGAAGGTAGAATTAAAGAAATAATTAAACCATCTAAATTAAGAAAAAAAGTATTATGTCCTTATTTTGCCTCTTGTGGGGGTTGTGATTTACTCAATATATCTTTAAGTGAAGAATTAGAATATAAATTACATAAAATCAATGCCATTTTAAAAAAGAATAATATTAATTATGAAGTAAAAGAAATAATCAAAAATAGTAATGAATATTATTATCGTAATAAGATTACTTTAAAAGTTATTAATAAAAAAATTGGTTATTATCAAGGGAAAACTCATAATTTATTAGAAATTAATAATTGTTTAGTAGCTCGTAAAAGTATTAATGCACTTATTAAAGAAATAGATAAGTTTAGTATAATAAATGGTGAAGTAACTATTAGATGTAATAATAAAGAAGAATTATTAATTATTATTAATTCATCTGATAAACTAGCAAATATAGAATACTTTGTAAGTAATTATAATATTGTTGGTATCGTTTTAAATGGTAAATGTTTATATGGGGAAGATTATTTTATCCATAGTGTTAATAACCATTTATTTAAGATAAGTTATAATGCTTTTTTTCAAGTAAATGATTATATAAGTAGTTATTTATTTAATTTAATTAATAAATATACTACAAATTCTCATAATGTTCTTGATTTATATTGTGGAGTTGGGGCTTTATCATTAAATGTTAGTGATAACGTTTTAAGTGTCCTTGGCGTAGAAATTGTAGAAAACGCGATTAAAGATGCTAATTTTAATAAGGGATTAAATAAAAAAGAGAATGTTTCTTTTATATGTAGTGATACTAAAAATATTTTAAATAAAATAAGTAAAACTTATGATACAGTTATTTTAGATCCTCCTAGATGTGGCGTAGATGAAAAAGTCTTGAAGAAGATTATAGATGAAAATATTAATAAAATTATTTATGTATCTTGTGATCCCTTTACTTTAGTAAGAGATTTAAAAATATTAAATGATAATTATGAAATAAAAGATTTTCATCTTCTTGATATGTTTACTTGGAGTGAACACGTGGAAAGTTTTTGTGTGTTAGAAAAAAGATAATATCTTGTTAAATATTGTCAAAAAATAAGAAAAGAAGTGTTGGTTATATTATTTTTTTGTTACAATTATTACTAGGAGATGATTTTATGTTTATTGGGGAAGAACCAATTCATATTAATGCTGAAAAAGGAAGTATTGCTCCTCTTGTATTAATGCCAGGAGATCCTTTAAGAGCTAAATATATTGCGGAAAATTTTTTGGATGATGCCATTTATGAAGACTTTAGTATTGATAATAAAAATGTAGCTAATTTAAGAAATATGCTTGGCTATACTGGTTTTTATAAAGGAGTTAGAGTAACTGTTATGGCTTCAGGTATGGGTATGCCTAGTATGGGAATTTATGCTTTTGAATTATTCCACTTTTTTGATGTAAAAAAAATAATTAGAATTGGTACTTGTGGAGTTGTGAAACCGACAATTAAAGTACCAGAATTATTATTAGCTACTAGTGCTTATTCCGAATCTAATTTTGCTTATACTTTTGATGATTATAAAGGACATATTACTTATCCATCAAATACATTAAACGAAACCATTATCAAAGTCTCAGAAGACTTAAATTATAAATTACACGTTGGTGATATTACAACAATGGATGTTTTTGGCCCATATATTGATTATGACCGGGTTTTAAATAGAATTCCTAAAGAATTAGATATTATTGGGGAAGAAATGGAAGCTTTTGCTTTATTTCACATTGCTAAACATTTTAATGCTGAAGCATCTTGTATTTTGACGGCGGTTGATTCTAAATATAGTGATGTCGTTTTAAGTGGGGAAGAAAGAGAACGCAGTTTAAATGATATGATAACTCTTGCTTTGGAGTCTATTATTAAATAAATTATTTAATTTAGATAAATCTATGATATAATACTTCCTAAGTGAAGTTTCGAGGTAGTTATGATAAATGTAGTCGATTATTTAGAAAATAGTATAAATATTTATAAAAATAAAATTGCTGTTATTGAAGAAGATAAAAAAATTACTTATGAATCTTTAGGATATTTAAGTAAATGTGTTGGTAGTTATATTGGTAAAGATCATTTTAATGAGCCAATAATTATTTTTATGGATAAAGGAATAGATACTTTAATTGCTTTTTTAGGTACTGTTTATGCTGGGTGTTTTTATACCCTTATTAATCCTCTTTTACCAGAGGTAAGAATTAACCAAATAAAAGAGGTCATTAATTCAAAATTAGTTATTACTAATGAAGATTATTTTACCCTAGCTAGTAGTTATTTTAAAGATTGTGAAGTTAAATTAATTAGTGATTTAAAAGAGGCAAAGATAAATGAAGATGTCTTACTTAATGCTTATCAGAATCATCTTGATGTTGATCCTTTATATGTTAATTTTACCTCTGGTTCAACGGGTACACCTAAAGGGGTTGTAATATCCCATCGTTCCGTAATTGACTTTATTGATCATTTTACCAATATTTTTGCTTTTAAGCAAAGCGATATTATTGCCAATCAAGCACCCTTTGATTTTGATGTTTCCGTAAAAGATATTTATTCTTCCCTAAAGGTGGGAGCGACTTTAGTAATTGTGCCCAAAAAATATTTTTCCAGTCCGGCTTCTTTACTTGATTATTTATGTGATAATAAAGTAACTACTTTAACCTGGGCTGTTTCGGCACTATGTTTAATTACGACTTTTCACGGTCTTGATTATAAAGTACCTACGACCATTGAAAAGGTTTTGTTTAGTGGGGAAGTAATGCCAATTAAGCATTTAAAAATGTGGATGGAAAAATTACCTCAAACAACTTTTGTTAATTTGTATGGCCCAACCGAAATAACTTGTAATTGCCTTTATTATGTAATTGATCGAAATAAAGAGTATGATTGCATTCCTATTGGCCGTCCTTTTCCCAATGAAAGAGTTTTTTTACTAGATGATAAGGGCAACATTATAAAAAGTAAAAGTACGATTGGCGAAGTTTGTGTAAGTGGCACTTGCGTTGGTCTAGGGTATTATAATAATGAAGAAGTAACTAAAAAGAATTTTGTTTTTAATAATAAAAATTATTTAGAACTTATTTATAAAACTGGTGATTTAGCTTATTTAGATGAAGATGATAATTATGTTTTTGTGGGAAGAAAAGATTTTCAAATTAAATATCAAGGCCACCGGATTGAATTAGAAGAAATCGATAAAGCAGTAATGAATATTGAGGGTGTTATTCGCTCTTGTACCATCTTTGATGCGGAAAAAGAAAGACTATATACTTTTTTTGTAGGGGATTTAGATAAAGATATAATTACTTCAGATTTAAGAAAAGTATTACCAACTTATATGATCCCTTCAAAAATAATTAAAGTAGATGTAATGCCTTTAACTAAAAATGGGAAAATAGACCGTTCAAAACTAAAAGAAGAGGTGAAGTAAAATGGATATCAAAAAGATTATAAATACATATGGAACACCAAGCTTTGTTTTTGATATAGATGCCTTAACTAAAAGAATTGCTTATTTAAAAAGTAAGTTATCATTTGATTTAGTTTATGCCGTTAAAGCCAATAGTTTTATTGTTAAAGACTTAAAAGATTTAGTTTTAAGATATGAAATTTGTTCACCTGGGGAATATGAGATATGTGAAAAACTAGGTATACCTGAGGGGATGATGGTTATCTCTGGTGTTTATAAAGAAGAAAAAGTAATCGAAGAAATGATTAAAAATAAAGATATTTTAAAATATACAGTTGAATCAATGAATCAATTTATTCTTCTTGATAAGTTAGCTACTAAGTATCAGAAAAAAATTCATTTATTATTAAGATTAACTTCAAATAATCAATTTGGGATGACTAAAGAAGAAATTAAATATATTATAGAAAATCACAAAAGAGATTATTTAATAATTGATGGCTTAGAATATTTTTCTGGTACCCAAAAGCATAATCTTAATCTAATTAATAAAGAAATAGATAGGATAAATGAATTTATTTTAGATATTGAAAATAATTTACATTTTCCGATTAATGAATTAGAATATGGACCGGGAGCACCAGTTTATTATTTTCAAGATAATGAATTTTTAGAAGATGAATTTCTAGATAATTTAAATAATAGTTTAAAAAAAATTAATAAAAAAGTTACTTTAGAAATTGGTCGTAGTATTGCTGCATCTTGTGGAACTTATTTAACTAAAGTAGTTGATTTAAAAACTAATAAAAGTGGTGATTTTGCTATATTAGATGGGGGTATTAATCATTTAGTTTATTATGGCCAGATGATGGCAATGAAAGTTCCTTATTTTGATTTAATAAAAGAAAAAGAAGAAAATGAAGATATTATCTATAATTTATGTGGATCTTTATGCACTATTAATGATATAATAGTTAAAAACTTAACATTAAAGAAGTTAAATATAGGTGATGTTTTTGCTTTTAAAAATGTGGGAGCATATTCCATCACGGAAGGTATTGCTTTATTCTTAAGTAGAGATTTACCGAAAGTTATATTATATAAAAATAATAAATGTTATTTAGTAAGAGATACATATAAAACAAGTAATTTAAATTTTCCAAATGTAGAGGAGTAGTGATTTATGGAAAAGTTAATAAGTATTTTAGAAGATTTACATCCGGGAGTGGATTATAATAATTGTGACAATTTAGTTGATGAAAGAATTCTTGATTCTTTAACTATTTTATCTTTAATTAGTGAAATAGAAGATAATTTTGATGTTACAATTCCAACGGTTGAAATAATTCCCGCTAATTTTAATTCAGCCAAAAAAATATATGAATTAATTGTGAGGTTACAAGAGGAAGAATAATGTCTTATTTTAGTGTTATCTATTTTTTAGTATTTTTACCTATTGTTATTGTTATCTATAATATATTACCTAAAAAAATAAGACCGATTATTCTTCTTATAGCTAGTGCATTTTTCTTTTTCACCTATAGTAAATGGTTAATAATCTTTTTGCTTTTATCAAGTATATCTATTTATTTAGCTGGTTATTTTTTAAATAAATTAAATATTGAAAAAAATAATATAAGTAAAGATTTATTAATAGAAGAAAAAAAGTTACTTAAAGAAAAATATAAAAGAAAGAAAAAGATTGTTTTAATAATAACTATTTTATTTAATACAGCCTTTTTGTTTTATTTTAAATATTTAGGTTTCTTTAAAAATGTCTTAAATAATCTTCTTAATTTATTTAAAATAAAGGGTAGTTTAAAAATTGTTAAACATTTAGCGCCGATTGGGATATCTTTTTATACTTTATCGGCAATATCATATGTAGTTGATGTCTATAATGAAAAGTATGAATATGAAAGTAACCCTTTAAAATTAATATTATATTTATTATTTTTTCCAACGCTAGTTGAAGGGCCAATTACAAGATATAATGATGTCAAAGATGATTTATTTAAAGGAAGTAAAGTAACTTATCAAAGTTTTTGTTTTGGTTATCAAAGAATATTATTTGGTTTATTTAAAAAAATGGTTATTGCTGATCGTTTAAATATTTTTGTTAAAATGGTTTTTAATTATTATGCTAGTTTTCCAGGACCAATAGTTTTTCTAGGGGCTATTTTCTATACTATATTACTTTATATGGAATTTTCCGGAACAATGGATATTGTTATTGGTAGTGCCCAAATTTTTGATATTAAGATTAAAGAAAACTTTCGCGAGCCTTTTTTCTCTAAAAATATTTCTGAGTTTTGGAGTAGATGGCATATTTCTTTAGGTAGTTTTTTTAAAGATTATATTTTTTATCCTGTATCATTATCTAAGGGGGTTAAAAAAATTACTAGTAAGATTAAAACACATTTAGGAATAAAAGTATCATCTTTGGTAATGGGGGCAATTTCTTTATTTGCGGTTTGGTCTTTAAATGGTTTATGGCACGGTGCAGGGTATCAATATTTATTCTTTGGTTATTATCATTTTACTTTGATTCTTCTTGGTAATATCTTTGAACCCTTAATAGTTAAATTATATAATAAATTAAAAATTAATAGAGATAGTAAAATTATGATATTTTTCCGGATTATTAAAACTTGTATCTTAATCTTTATTGGCGAAATGTTCTTTAGAGCTAACAATCTTAAAAGTGGATTACTTATGATGAAGGTAATTATTACTAATTTTACTTTTAAAGGATTTAAACATTTAGTATTAACTCTTGGCCTAGATATCAAAGATTATATTGTTATTGGTCTTTCCTTAATCTTTATTTTAATTATAAGTATTTTAAAAGAAAAAAATATTGAAGTAAGAGAAAGTTTAAGTAAGAAAAATATTGTTTTAAGATGGTTATGTTACTATGCTTTAATTATAAGTATTATTGTTTTTGGAGCCTATGGAGAAGGGTATGCTCCAGTCGAACCAATCTATGCAGATTTTTAGGGTGATAGAATGAAGAATGTGTTAAAAAGTATTTTATTTATAGTTATATTATTTATTCTTATTTCCGGTATAACTTATTTCTTATTACCAAGAGAAAATTTAAAGAAATATGGTTTAATTAAAACTTCTACTTATGAAATATTAGGAGAAAAAGAAAATTCCATTGATGCCATTATAATTGGTGATAGTTTAATTTATTCTGGAGTGTCTCCAATGGAGATATGGCATAATTTCGGTTATACAGTTTTTGATATGGCTAAAAGTGCTCAGTTAATCAATGATTCTTATAAATATTTTGAAGTAGCTATTAAAAGTCAAAAACCTAAAATAATATTTTTTGAAAGTAATGTATTATATCGGGAAGGAAAAAATAAACCTTGGTTTTATATTTGGCAAGAATTATATAAAACTTATTTCCCTATAACTAATTATCATAATAATTGGAAGAAATATTTATTTACTAATCTAAATGATTCAGTATATTATAGTAAATTAAATGCTTATAAAGGTTTTAAATATATTAATAAAACCAAACCAGGGAAAAAATTAGATTATATGAAAGAAAGAGAAGAAATAAAAGTGCCTTTAGAAAACTTAAAATATTTTGATAAAATAGTTAAGTTATGTAATAGTAATGATGTTAAGTTAATTTTAATTAGTACCCCCAATATGAAAAGTTGGAATTATGGTAAATATTTGGGAACTAAAGAATTAGCTCATAATTATCAGTTAGAATATATTGATTTAAATATTAATAATCCTCTAAATATTGATTGGCAAACAGAATCAAGAGATGCTGGGAGTCATTTAAATTATAAGGGAGCATTAAAATTATCTAATTATTTAGGTGAATATTTAAAGAAAACTAATTTATTTGTTGATAAAAGAAATGATGATGATTATAATTCTTGGAATGAAGCATATGATCTATATATTGAATTATTAAAATAAAAAAGTATTGGGATTTTTTCCTAATACTTTTATTTATTATAAGCTTTAATTAAAGTATCAAATAATTTTACTAAGTTATCTAAATCTTTTTGATTTTTAGCTTCACACCTAAGGGTAATGTTAGGACCCGTATTACTTGCTCTAACATAAGCCCAACCATTATTGAATATAATTTTTAATCCATCAATTTCCATATATTTAAAATCTTTTTCATCACAATATTTTTTAATATTATTAATAACCGTAAACTTTAATTTATCATTTGATTGATATTTAGTTTCGGGAATATTACAATATTTAGGAACGCTAGCTATTAATGTACTTAGCGATTGTTTAGTTTTACTTAGTATCTCTATTAATCTTAAAGCTGCATACATTGCACTTTCCGTACTATATAAGCGATCATTTATAGAAATATGTCCAACACATTGAATACCAAAAGGAATATTTTCTCTTATTACTTTTTCTTGGGTATAACTTGAACCAGTCCTTGATATAACAGGTATACCTCCTAAACGGATAACTTCATCTTTAAAGTTATCAGAACATTTAGCATCATATAAGAATTTTTTATTTTTAACTTTATCAATAATATTTCTAACTATGATAACACCATAATCTTCAATGGCAACCATTTGACCTTTTTCATCAACAATACCGATTCTATCACCATCACCATCAAAAGAAATACCTAAGTCAGCTTTAACTTCTAAAACTTTTTCTTTTAACATTTGTAAGTTATCTATAATTGATGGATCAGGATGATGATTAGGAAAATGGCCATCAGATTTATCATTTATATATGTAGTATCGATATTTAATTTAGAAAAAATATCTTTAACTATACAAGTAGTAGTGCCATTGGCAGGATCTAAAACAACTTTTATTTTTCTTTTACCTAATTTTATATTATTAATAACATAATTTATATAGTCTTCTTTGATATCTTTTTCTGTAACTTTACCTTTACCTTTTAAGAAGATCCCGTTTTCAATATATGTTTTTAAATCTTTAACCATTATCCCACGGGCATTAGCATATTCATCAAAAGAAAATTTAAAACCATTTTCATCACTTGGGTTATGACTTGCTGTTATCATTACACCAAATAATTTATTTACATATCTAGCATAATAATGCATTGGGGTAGTAGTAAGCCCATAATCATAAACATTAATACCGGTTTCTAGTAAACCCTTTAGTAAACTATCGTGTAACTTTTCACTTGATAAGCGATTATCATAAGAAATAACACAACTCTTTTGATTTAAAAACTCTTGTAAGTATGATCCATACCCTAAACCAATTTTATATGCTACATCTTCATTAATTTCACTTGGTACTTTGCCTCTTATATCATATTCCCTAAAAATATTGTCTTTCACATATATCCCTTCTTTATCCTAGCTTAATTTTATCATAACTATCTAAAAAATGATAGATAATATTTATTTAACATATAGTTTAGTGGAGGAATTTATGAAATATGATTATGAATTTGGTAATAATTTTTATAATTATTACGATAATTTAGGGGTAGAAGGGACTAAATACAATATACTGGCTCCTGAACAAGAACAAGATAGACAGCCAGGGTTTGAATATTTAATGGATCCTTTACCAATATTTGATAATAAAGAATATAAGGGTAGTGGTAAATTAAAAGATAAAGTTGCTATTATTACGGGTGGTGATAGTGGGCTAGGTAGAGCTTGTGCAGTTGCTTTTGTTAAAGAGGGTGCTAAAGTTGTTATCCCTTATTATGATGAACATATTGACGCTAATTACACTAAAGAATATTTAGAATCTTTAGGAGGGGAGTGTCTATTATTATCGGGTGACATTACCGATAAAAATTTTTGTCAAAGAATAGTTGATGCCACTATAAAAAAGTTTGGCAAAATTAATATATTAGTTAATAATGCTGGTGTTCAATATCAAGCTGATTCTCTTGATTTAATAACTGATGAACAATTTGACTATACTATGAAAGTTAATGTATATGGAATGTTTTATTTAACTAAAGCTGTTTTGCCTCATCTTCATAGTGGAGATACAATTATTAATTTATCTTCTATAACTACTTTTTATGGTGACCCTCAGTTAATAGATTATGTTACGACAAAAGGAGCAATTGTGGGATTTACTAGAGCTTTAGCTAGAAATTTGGCTCTTAAAAATATTAGAGTAAACGCTATTGCGCCAGGTTTTTTCTGGACCCCATTGCAACCAGCTTGTTGGGTAAAAGAGAAAATTCCTTCTTTGGGTTGTAATTCGGCAATGGCAAGAGGAGCAAACCCTTATGAACTGGCTCCAACTTTTGTTTTCTTAGCAAGTGATGATTCATCTTATGTTACAGGTCAAGTAATTCATAATAACGGTGGAGAAATAATGGGGTAATTTTTCGATAAAATAATCTTTACATAAACGCTATTTTGTGTTTTAATTTTATTAGGTAGTGATAGAATGAGAAAGATATTTATAATAGTAACTTTATTATTAATTAATATTAGTATTGTTAATGCCAAGGATATTAATGTTAATGATTTAAGTGAAAACTTAAAATATAATGAATATAATAATTTATACAATGTCACATCTAATATAGAGGAAGATAAATTAATTGTCAACAACAATGGTAAAGTTATCGAATTTAATATTAATAATAATGTTTTGACAAGCGCAAAAACATATAATAAAGATGATATTGAAATAGCTAAAGATATGTATTTATATTTAAGTATTAATAAAATAGTGGCTAGTTTAAAAGGCTATTCTAATAAAGATATTGAATATTTCTTAACCAGTTTACAAGATGCTTCTTTAAATAAAAATGGTTATGAATTAAAAAGAAGAAATATAAATAATAAAGAAGTAGAATTAACTTATACAATTGATTTAAATAATTTTAAATTAATATATGAATATAATAATGAACCAATGCCAGAAGTAGTTATTAAAGAAGTAAATAAAAATAGTGTTTTATTACAAGTTTTAAGTAGTGTTAATAAAGTTGTAGATATTTATAGAAGTACAGATAATAAAAATTATGAATATTTAACTTCTTTAGAAATTAGTGATGGTACTTCTTCATTATATATAGATGATAATTTAGATAGTAGTAATTATTATTATAAAGCGGTTGTTGCTAAGTCTAATAATTATAGTTTAGTTAAAGAGGTTACTTTAAAAAATAACGTAAGTGATAAAAGATATGTAGATGAAAAGACGGAAAACCCACTTACAGGAGAAAAGGAATTTATGGGAGTTTCTTTACTAATCATAATAGCTATAATAGGAGTTATAAATAATATTAATTTAAAAAAGAAAGTTTATAAATAACTTTTCTTTTTTGTAAGGGAGGATATATGGCAAATTTAATTTTTAAACATAGTGCAATGAATGGTGGCAAAACTATCAACATTTTACAAACAGTTTACAGCTACGAAGAAAAGAATTTTAAAATTGTTGTAATCAAAAGTGAAAGAGACACTAAAGGAAATGATAAAATAATATCACGAAATGGTAATAATAGAAAAGTTGATATATTACTTAAAGAAAATGAATCTTTATTAACGGAAGATAACTATAAAATATATTATACGGCTAAATTAATACTAGTTGATGAAGTCGAGCTTTTAAATCAAGAACAAATTAAAGAATTATGGATGATTGCTCATTTAATAAATATTCCAATTATTTGTTATGGTCTTAGAAGTAATTTTAGTGGAGAAATATTTAGTGATGGGATAGCTCAGCTTTTTGCTTGTGCGGATATTATTGAAGAAATTGGTGGCAGTAGTGTTTGTTCTTGTGGTAATAGGGCTATCTTTAATGCTCGTAAAGAAAATGACAAATTTACAGATGTTGGCGAAGTTGTTGTCATTGATGATGGAACTAATAAAAATTATGAATATGTACCTTTATGTTCTGATTGTTATTTAAAATATGTTAAAATAAATAGTAAGGAAGCAAAAGAGTTAACTAATCTAGTTGAAAAAATTAAATAAACATATATTATAATGGAGGGTTAAATGAAAAAAGATTTGTTTGCCTATTTTAATATAGATGATATATTAACAATTGGTAGTAACATTAATTTTATTAAAATTAAAGAAAAATATTATATATTTTTAGGAAATATAATTATTAAAGAAGACGGGATAGTTAATACTTTACTAGAGTTATGTTATTTTTTAAATATTAATTATAATTTAAAAGAAGATGATTTATTTATTAATATTTTAAAAGATTATTTAAATACTTTATTAATACCTAACGTTTTAGATGAACAAACTTCTATTATTTTAAATAAATATTTAAATTATATACCAGAAGAATTATTAGAAGAAATGAAAGATACTTTAATTTATCTAAGTAGTTTAAATAATGAAATATTTAATAAAGAAATAAAATTAGCAAGTGAAAAAATAAAAGATTATTGCGAAAGCAAAGATATTATTATGATGCAAAAAAGTGTTGATGTTATTTATGTATCTAAATATGTTCTTTCTAAATTAAAATTTAGTGTTACTAAAGAAGAATTACAAGAAATTTTAATTTATATCAATCAAGAATTTTTAGAAAATAATTTGTTATTATTTCCTAATGATATTATAAAAAATAAGGAAAGAGTATATATAAAAGAAATAGATGATTATTATAAAGCTTATGGTAGTTCATTAATAATACCTTTATATAATCGGAATTTAATTTCTTTAAATATCTCATCCTCTTATTTAGAATTATTAGATAAAATTATTAATGATTTAAATAATAAGGGAAAAATATTAAAAAGGTAATTGATAATTAAAAATTTATATTATATAATTTACTTATACAAGCGATGATGGGGTGGAAACCTGGAGCTATATGATAAGGAGATTTCTTCTAGAAATAATTAGGGTGGAACCGTGGGTTATGCTCACCCCTAAAGCTTTTTTAGAAGTTTTTTCATATTAAGGAGGAATATTTGTGGAAAAATTAACAATGGATGAATTAGTTAATTATACTAAAACTTATGGTTTTATTTATAGTGGTAGTGAAATTTATGGGGGACTTGCTAATGCTTGGGATTATGGTCCTTTAGGAGTATTACTTAAACAAAATGTTAAGAATCTTTGGTGGAAAAAATTTGTACAAGAATGTCCCTATAATTATGGGCTTGATTCAGCAATTTTAATGAACCCTAAAGTTTGGGTAGCATCAGGACATGTTGCGTCTTTTGCAGATCCGCTTATTGACTGTAAACATTGTAAAAGTAGATATCGGGCTGATAAATTAATTGAAGAAGTTACTAAAGGTGGGATAAGTGTTGATGGTTTATCTGATAGTGAACTTATTAAATATATTAAAGATAATAATATTACTTGTCCTAAATGTGGTAGTAGTGATTTTACGGATATTAGAAAATTTAATTTGCTTTTTGAAACGAGTCAAGGGGTAACAGAAGATGCTAAAAGTAAAATTTATTTAAGAGGAGAAACAGCTCAAGGAATCTTTGTTAATTTTAAAAATGTGGAAAGAAGTATGCGAGCCAAGATTCCATTTGGTATTGCGCAATATGGTAAGAGTTTTCGAAATGAAATAACACCAGGTAATTTTATTTTTAGAACAAGAGAATTTGAACAAATGGAATTAGAATTTTTCTGTAAACCAGGTACTGATTTAGAATGGTTTGGCTTTTGGAAAAATTATTGTATTGATTTTTTGAAATTATTAGGAATTAAAGAAGAAAACTTAAGATATCGTGATCACTCAAAAGAAGAATTGTCATTTTATAGTAAAGCAACCACAGATATAGAATATAATTTTCCTTTTGGCTGGGGTGAATTATGGGGAATTGCTGATCGTACTGATTATGATTTAAATACGCATATGACGCATTCTGGTGAAGATTTAAGATATCTTGATCCTTTAACTAATGAGAAATATTTGCCTTATGTTATTGAACCATCACTTGGTGTTGATCGTCTTATTTTAACGCTTTTAGCCGATAGTTATCATAAAGAATTAGTAGATGATGAAGAAAGACTAGTTTTAAAAATACATCCGGCTTTAGCGCCGATTAAAGCTACTATCTTACCTTTAGTTAAAAAAATTCATAGTGAAAAAGCTAATGATATATATGTAAATTTATGTAAATATTTCCCTTGTTCATTTGATGATGCCGGTAGTATTGGTAAAAGATATCGCCGCTGTGATGCCGTTGGAACTCCTTTTGTTATAACAGTTGATGATGAAACTTTAAATAAAGGAACAGTTACAGTAAGACTTAGAGATACAATGGAACAAATTACTTTATCAATTGAGGAAATAAAAGATTATATTGAAAGTAAAATAGTCTTGTAAATTTTCTTATTCTTTGATAGAATTAAAGAGTAAATTAAAAGGATAAAGATGGAGGATAATTATGGCATTTAGTAAATTTAAAGATTTATTTAAAAATGATGAAGAAGTAGATATTGTAGGAACGGAAGATGAATATTACAAAGTATCTGAATCAGATGCCTTAAGAGAAGCATCTTCTAGTGGTAGTAAAATGGTTTTATTAGAACCAAGGAGTGTATCAGAAGCTCAAGCTATTGCTGATCACTTAAAAAGTCGTAATAGTGTTGTTGTTAATTTAAAAAGAGTTACAAGTCCCCAAGCTAAGAGAATTATTGATTTTCTAAGTGGCTGTATTTATGCTATTGGTGGGGGAATGCAAAAAATTGGGGTTGGCATTTATTTATGTACACCAAAAAATGTTAATGTTCAAGGACAAATTACGGAAGATAGTGATAAAGGAAAGACCAATCAAGAAGACGAATTAGAATGGTAAAATAAGTTAGGCTGTGGTTTAAGTGAGAAAATTTAATAATAGTTTTCCAGGTTATAACAAAAATGAAGTTAATTCTTTTGTGCAAAATGTAACAACTGAATATGAAAGTATGCTTAATAATTTAAAAAAGCGTGATCAAGAAATTGAAAGTTTAAAAAAGGAATTAACGCATTATAAAGATTTAGAAAGCACTTTAAATAGAGCTATTTTAATCGCGGAAGAATCTAGTCATAATATTAAGAAAAGTGCGATTGATGAAAGTAAAATAATTATTGAAGATGCTAAAAAGAATGCTTCAAGAATTATTAATAATGCTTTAATTAAAACGGAAGAATTAGAAAAAGCCGCAAATAACTTAAAAAGACAAGTAGCAAGTTATAAAAGAAAATATAAAGATTATCTTGTTACGGAATTAGAAGAAATTGAAAAATTTGATGTTGATAATTAAGTGTACTAAAGATACCAGCATTAAGGAGTGAAAAATAAAAAACACTCCTTTTTAAGTGGAATAAATGAAAAAAATAAAAAAAGAAAAACTTT
>CANRDM010000013.1 GCA_947629365.1 uncultured Bacilli bacterium | reverse complement strand
AAAAATAATAATCTAATTGGCTAGATTATTATTTCTTTACTGTAAAATATTGTATTTATCTTTTCAAAGTAATTTCTGAATCATTTGCTATTCCTTTACGAGCACAACAACATAATAAGAATGCTTCTTGTAATATTAATTTTTATATTTAATTCTTAAAATTTTTTATATATTATTTTTTTTACTATTATTCTCTTCTTCAATATAAAACTCATTTAAAATAGGAGCCATTTGGTTAATAAAGTCTTGTTGCTTTTCTAAAGAAGTATTTAATATTTCATAATATTTTTTTCAAAAAAATTTCTTTTAGCTTTTTCTAAATAGGCTTTTTCATACATTTTTCTTCCTACGAATGGTAATGATAGCATTCAGTCTTTAGGATTCTTGTGAAAGTCTATAATCTTTAATAAATTTTTCTATATCATCCATTGTATAGTTACGATTTATTGAAAAAAATAACATAAATAAGTAATTATATTTAAGTGCAAGATTTTCTCTTTGCACATTCCTGTATCAAACGTTAAACTATTGAATTCTTAAACAAATATTTTTAAATTATACTTTATGATATAGAGTTTTTTTCTTTTGCAAAATGGTCTTTACCTCTAGAAACTGAATAAAGCTTATTCTTACATTATCAATTGAATTAAAATTTATTATTTTTATATCATTATATTATACAAGTAGATTAAAAAGAGCAATTGACAACAAATTTACATATTTTTATGTCAATGTTTGACTTAAAGATTTTATTTTGATATACTAACTCTAGATAGAAAAATTGAAAAAAGGAGAGAGAAAATGAATTTATATGATTTTTATGAAAGCGAACTTTCTAAAGCTGAAGAAGAAGAGAGAATAGAAGCGATTCAAAAAGCAGAAGCAGAACTAAGGGAAAAAATAGAAAGACAACGTAATGAGGCAGAAGAAGAATTCGAAGATACTGAGAATTTAGTTAAAGGATACTATATGTATAAATGGTATATAATAAATGCTTTTCCAGAAAAATTGCAAAAATTAATTAGCAAAAATCATAAAGCATTACTTGGAGCAAAAAACGGTAATGAACAAGATGATATTGTTGATAGTAGTATTACTATCCTTGCCGATTCGAATATACCATCATTAATAGCTGAAAAAGATGACTTTATTTTTTTAAGAGAAAGAAAAACCAAACTATATTTTTGTGATTACTTACAATCTTTTATTAAAAGATATAATTTAGGATCAGGCAAAATGAATAAAGAATATAATCAAGTATTAGGGGAACATATTTTTGTAATACTACAATCTACATTAAAAAATTATATTGATGCATATATGACAGAAACTAGAGCATTTGAAGTTTTGGATGAAATTATATCACAAATTCAAGAAGAATATGGAATAAAGTTAAATCCTGAAGATATTCCTGGAATGGATATGCCTTCTGTGGGTCAAAGCAAGTAAAACGAATAATTAAAATATCTCATTTTAATAGAATGTTGGATCTACTCATTTATCTATTTTATAGTAATTGTAGATCTTTTTTGCAAATTTAAAAACCGCTGGAGCTCTTATAATTCCAGCGTTTTTTCTATATTTTAACTTGAGAACTTTAGTAAAATTTTATATGGCACGGTAGTAGAACAAGTTTCCAAATTATCATTGACCTATAATTTATCGTTTCATATTTGAGAATTTTTTTATTGTGGCTTCTTCAAAATTTTTTATTAAGGGAATATATTTATCTAAATTTTTTTCATCAAATACATCAATACCTGTTAAATTTTTTAAATATTTTACCATACTTTAGAAACTTTAAATTTATTAGCATTGGGAATAATTTTTAATTTGAGTTGAGAAGTAAGTGCAATTTCTTCACTTCTATTAGTAACAAAATTATTAAATGAAGATGCAATTTCATCGCGAAAGTAAGGATTTTCCTTTTTCATTTCGCTTAATCTTAACATAAATATCATTACTTAATAATATGTTAAATAAAAAAATTCATTTTCTATAATAAACACCCCTTAATTTATTAAAAACTCCAAAAATTGGAGTTTATCTACATTTGGCAGGGGATGAGAGAATCGAACTCCCAACTAAAGTTTTGGAGACTCCTATTATACCATTTAACTAATCCCCTAAGAAAAAAATATTTTCTTTATTTCCTATTTTTACTCAAATTAAATTCTTCAGCAAAAGCATTTTCAAATTTTTCAAAACTATCTAATATAACTGCGTTATCATCAATAGGAAAACTAATAATATGTTCATCGTCAGTGAAACCATAATAAACTTTTCCATTTTGATTATTTAATTTTGATGCATTTGTTGTAGCAAGTATAAAGGTTTTGTTAATACATCTTCCTTGTTCATCTCTTTCATCTTGAATGTAATGAGTAAACAAAATAACATCATTAGATAAGGAAAAATTACTAATTTGATCATCGGGAATTAATGTACTATGTCCATCCATATACTTAATAATTGCAAAATTCATTAATTATCACCAACGTCTAAATTATACCATAATTATTTTAAAAATAAAAGCATAATATAATATAGGTGGTAAAATGCTTATTAATTATACAGATAAAGAACTTGATTTACTTGCAAGAATTATGAGAGCTGAGGCTTTAAATGAGGGTGATCTTGGAATGCTTATGGTTGGTAATGTTGTTGTTAATAGGGTAGTGGCAGATTGTCTAACTTTTAGAAATATCGATTCGATAACCGATGCAATATATCAACCTAATCAGTTTTCAGGCACAGAAAGTTCTCTTTATTATGGGGCTGCCACAACATTGGAAAAGCGTCTTGCTGAAAGAGTTTTAAGGGGAGAATATTACTATCCAGCAACTGATGCCTTATGGTTTTATGCTCCCGGCAATAATTCTTGTCAAAACACTTGGTATAGTCAACCCCTAGCGGGCAAATATAAAAATCATTGTTTTTATCGTCCTAAAATGGGTGAATGTCCAGAACTATATTAAAAAGAAGTTAGTTTTTTAAAACTAATAATCAATTCTCGTTTTATAAAAATAGTATTAATTTTGTGAAAAGTATGTTATAATCTTCTCACAAGGGAGTGAATTTAATGAAAGTATTAAAGAAAAATTTACCTGAAGGCGTTAAAAAAGTGTATACAACTTATAAAGGTGTAAAAGTTAAATTAATACCAATGCCAAAGAAAACAAAAAAGAATAAATAATTTGTATTTTAAGTTATTTATTCTTTTTTTATTCAAAGAATTTATCAATTCTTGTATTTAATACTACCGATATTTTATATAATGTATCTATTGAACAACCGATTTGCCCTTTTTTAAATTCTAATCTTCTAGTAAAATCATATGATTTACCAATATCTAAAGCTAATTGTTCTTGGGTAATACCATTTAATAAGCGATATTTTTTAATATTTAAACTTATCTTCTTTCTGATATCTTTATCAAAATTAAATTCTCTTTTATATGTTGTCATCATACCACCAAATATAATTGTGGCATTAAAAGCTTATTTTGTCCGGTAATTATTATGTCCTGTAATAAATTAAAAAAATATCGACTTTTATATCGATATTATCTTCTAAGTTTCATATCTAAAACCATTTTATTTATTTCTTTACTGGCTGTTATACATTTAAAAGTTTCTCTTAAATTATCATTACCTCTAAAATAATCGCTATTTTTTCTATAATCAATATTACTTAAATTATAATATGCTTTTGAAAGATAAGCTTCTTCATTTACTTCTTTAGCTTTTTTATAAAGATAAGGTAAATGTTCACCAGCCAAAATTAATATTTCATATTTAGCTGTTAGGGCATCTTCCATCATTAAGTCTTTAAATCTACTACCACTATCTTTAATATTTTCCATAAATTTACTAAGACTTTTTAATAAAGCATTTTTTTCTATATAAGAAAGTACTACAATACTATCTATTGTTTTATGATCATAAAGATGAGCTTCATTAAGGGCACTTCTTATAATATAAGAAAAACTTTTATAACTCTCATCATCAGAAAGTTGACCATTTTTACTTAAATAATAATCAGTTAAGTTATCAATAAATGGTAAATCTTTTTCATTGGTGTTTGGAATTAATAAACGTTGTACTTCTGCACATTTTAAAAGTAATTTCTTTTCATTTTTACTTAAATCATAATCTTTTGTTGTTGCCCCGCAAAAAATACAAGTTAAATTACTACCATCTTTAATAAAGGTATGTTCTTGATCACATAAAGGACAATCATTTATTCTTTCTAATCGGTTAAATGTTATATGTTCACTAGTTAATAATTTATCTCTATCTATAGTGTAGTTTTCTAACTTATCTTTTAACTTAATATATTCTAGTAATTTAGGATAGGCTTGAATGAAAGATGCTTTAAGTTCACTTAAATCAACCCCATCACTTATTAAAGGAAGACCAGCATATTCTAAATCTCTTATTTGATTTTGAATAATTTTATATATATCAAGTTGTAATGCTAAACTTAAATTTTTATCATTAGTATTAACCATATATTTTAATTGTTCATTAATAATATTAATTCTTTCGGTATAATTGTTGTAATATCTTATAATATCACTTAAACTTCTACCAGGTATTTTTGCATTTATAAAATCGTTTTTATTTTTCACCATTACCACCTAATAAAATATTTTACCATAAATTATTAAAATGTAAATAGATACTATTTGCTATGTCTACGAATATATGTTATTATTTAATTGAAATAAGAGGGTAATATGGATTTAAAAAGTATCAAAGGTATATCTAGTGCTTTTGAAACTAAACTTAATAGTTTAGGTATTTTTAGTGTTGAAAATTTAGTTGAATATTATCCTTATCGTTATAATATTATTAATTTAATTAATATTAATGAAGCAATAGAAAATGAACAAGTAACTGTGAAAGCCACTATTGTAGATGTTCCTAAAGTTCAATACATAAGACGTAATTTTAATCGAATGAATTTTAAAGTAATAAGCAATAATATTATTTTTAATGTTGTTATATTTAATCGGGCCTTTTATAAACAAAATCTTACTTTAAATCAAAATATTGTTTTAGTAGGAAAATATAATAGACTTAAAAATACTTTTACCGCTAGTGATATAAAATTTAATGTTTTAGAAAATAAAATTGAACCAGTATATCATTTAGTTTTGGGTTTAACTAATAATAATTTAATAAAATTTATAAATGAAGCTTTAAAAAATAATTTATATTATGATTATATACCTTATATTTATACGGAAAAATATCATTTTATTAATAAATTAGAGGCAGTTAATTTAATTCATAATCCTAGAAGTATTGAAGATATTAAAGCATCTTCCTTAAGACTTAAGTATGAAGAATTATTTGATTTTATGTTTAGAATTAATTATTTAAAAAAAATAAATAATAAAAGTAAAGGCTTAAAAAGAGATTTAGTAAGTGATAATATGGCTAGTTTTATGAAAGTATTACCTTTTGAACTTACTAAAGATCAATTAGAGGCAATGCAAAAAATTTATGTCGATTTAAAAAATGAGAACCGAATGAATCGCCTTGTTTTAGGAGATGTAGGCAGTGGTAAAACAATTGTGGCGACTTATGCTATTTATTTGAATTTTTTAAGTGGTTATCAAAGCGCTTTAATGGCGCCGACTGAAATACTTGCTATGCAGCATTACGAAAGTATTAATAAGATTTTAACTAACTTTAATATTAATGTGGCTTTATTAACAGGATCTACTAAGAAAAAAGATAAAGATTTAATTTTAGAAGATTTAAAAGAAGGAAAAATTGATTTATTAATTGGGACTCATTCTTTAATTAGTGGTAATGTTAAATTTAAAAAATTAGGTTTAGTTATAACTGATGAACAACATCGATTTGGGGTTAATCAAAGAAATAATTTAAGTGATAAGGGATTATCTCCTGATGTTTTATATTTATCTGCTACCCCCATTCCTAGAACTTATGCCCTAACTATTTATGGTGATTTAGATTTATCAATGATTAGAACTAAACCTATGGGTAGAAAAGAAATAATCACTAAAATTTATAAAGAAAATGATATTAAAGATGTTTTATATAAAATGTTAGAAGAATTAAAATTGGGACATCAAATATACGTTGTATCACCACTAATTGAAAATAATGGTGAACTCGATTTAAAAAGTGTTTTAGAATTAGAAGAAAAATTTAATCTAGCATTTAAAAACCAAGTTAAAATAGGTATCTTGCACGGTAAATTAAAACCAAAAGAAAAAGATCAAATTATGAATGATTTTAAAAATGGTCTAATCAAAATACTTATTTCTACCACGGTTATTGAAGTTGGTGTGGATGTGCCAAATACAACAATGATAATTGTTTATAACGCTGAAAGATTTGGACTTGCCACTTTACATCAGTTAAGAGGAAGAGTAGGCCGAAATGATGTTCAAAGTTATTGCTATCTTATAAGTAATAAAGATATTGAGAGATTAAAAGTTTTAGAAGCGAGTAATGATGGCTTTTATATTAGTGAAAAAGATTTTGAAATGCGTGGCAGTGGTGATTTGTTTGGCAATAAACAAAGTGGTGAAGCAACTTTTAAAATAGCTAATTTAAAAACAGATTATGAAATACTTTTACGAGCTAAAATGGATTCAGAAGAATATTTAGAAAAAGAACTGTATATCGATAATGAGTATTATCAAAATATTATTAATGAAATAACTTTTATTCAGTAATAATATGGAAAGTGTAAAAATTGTTTTTAAATAATTGACAAAGGAAAAAATATATTTTATTATTATTATAGGTATGATAGAAAACAATCATACCTTGATATAACTCTTACGATATTAAAGGTGAGAGTGAATCAACCAAAACCCCCTGAAGGAGAGCGAAAGCTCTCCATTTTGTGTGTTTTTGTTTATAATAGTTTAATTAAGTTCTACTAATATTTAGAAAATTTTATGTTAGTTTAGAAAAATTTCTAATTTTTGAGAATTAAAGTATAACAATTTTAAAGTAAATTGCCACATTCGATCGACTATTGCGGCAATTTACTTTAAAATTATATCAAGAGGCAAGAGGAGTACAAAAAGATAGAAGTAAAAAAGTACATAGATATTCAAAAGAACATCAACAAAGTTTATTTTAATAATACAATTACAATTTGTATGAGTAAGATTATCAATTAAAATTTTAGTTAGCATTTAGGTAGCAATTTTGAGGAAAATATAGGATTTTATATAAAATGATAATTATAATAGAATCAGTCAGCTCTTGACAAATACACTGAAAAAAGATATAATTTCAGTGTATTTGTCAAAAAAGAAAGGGGCTAATATGAAAAAAGAAAAGAAAATCAATTATAAAATTGATAGTAATGTTCTTAAAAATTATGTAGAAGCTATTAATTCAATAAAGGAACCTATGAGTCAAATTAAGGAACAACTTAATCGATTCTCAAAAACAATGCAAGAACTAGAAAAATCTCTTAATGAATCGCTTAAACCACTACAAGAGCAACTAAAAAGTATTAATACTATGTCTAATGCAATAAAGAAACTATCAATAAATTATCCAAACGAACAATCAAAAATATTTACTGATACTATAAAGCAAATAGTAAATACTAATAATGGAATGCTTTCTACAAGAATGATAGAACCACTAAATATTAGTAGGCAATATCTATCAATTATGGAAAAAAATAAAGATATTGAAAAGATTTCAAGAGGTATTTATCTTTCACCAAATGTTTTTGAGGATAGTTATTTTTCCTTTCAACAAAAATATAAAAAAGCTATTTTTTCACATATGAATGCTCTATATTTTTATGGTATGACTGAGGAATTTCCGTATAATTATACAGTAACTGTCCCACAAAGCTATCATGTTGGTAAAGTAAATGAAAAATGTAATGTTTTTTATGTATCAGATGACATATATGAAATAGGTGTTACTGAAGTTGAAACACCAAGTGGAAATAAAGTTAGAGCTTATGACAAAGAAAGATGTATTTGTGATATCATAAGATCAAAAGGTAGAATGGATCCTGAACAAGTAAAAAAATCTATTAAACAATACATACAAAGCAAAGATAAAAATGTAGCAAAGCTATCTGATTATGCGAAAAGAATGGGAATAAGTAAAAAAGTAATGGAAATGGTAGGTATATATTATGAGTAATTCTTCCCAAGCAGTAAAAGATAAACTTAAAAATATTTCTAGAGAAAAAAATGTGGATTTTAACTCTGTAATGAGATTTTATATGTATGATAGATTTGTTGAACGTTTATCAAAAAGCAAATATAAAGATAATTTTATATTAAAAGGTGGTTTCTATTTAAGTAAATTATTTGGATTAGATAATAGAAGTACTATGGATATTGATACTGCAATAAGGAAAACAAAATTTACCGAAGAAAATATTGTTAAAATGATAACAGAAATTATTAATATAGATGTAGATGATAATGTAAAATTTGCAATTCTAAAAACTGAATCAATTCGTGATGAAGATGAGTATGGTGGATTAAGAATTACAATAAATTTTATGTTAGAAAATATAAGAGATAGTTTTCATATTGATATAGCTACAGGAGATCCAATATATCCTGGACCAAACGATTATAAATATGAATCACTAATAGGGAACGAAGTATATAAGGTATGGTCATATAATTTAGAAACAGTACTAGCCGAAAAAATAGAAACTATATTTAGCAAGTTAGAAACAAGCAGTAGAATGAAAGACTATTATGATATTTATTTAATTTATAAATTTAAATTCAATAAAATTAATAAAATTGAATTTAGGAGAGCAGTAGAGAAAACTTTTGAAAAAAGAGAATTTAATGAAGATTTGATTGCAAATTTAAATGTACTTAAGAATAGTGAAATACTCAGGGATAAATGGACAAGCTATGCTAGAAAGAATAGTTATGCTAGAAATCTAAAATTTGATGAAACTATAAAATGTTTAGAAGAATTTATTGATATAATAGTACCATTGGCTGTATAAAATAAAATATATTTAGGTAGCATTTATATAGCAATTTATAAAGGAAATGATTGGAACGAATAAAAAAATATCGGAACTTATAAATAAAGTATAGAATTGACAGAATATATGAAAATGAACTAACAAATTTACATAATAAAATAGTAAATAATGTAATTGTCTCTTTTGATAATATAGGATGGCTATTTAATGGTTTGAAGTATTTTAAATTTGATTTCAAAAAATTGTCAGTATCAATTAATGGTATAAAAAAAGAAATGAAACAAATTTTGGGGAAATCCGTGTATTCAATTATTTTAGTTTTAATGAAAATCCGAAAGAATTTAATATACCTTCAAAAGCAAAATTTGTTAATCTTTTAGTAATACAAAATACAATTTGTGAAGGGGAAAAAATACCTAACTCTACTAATTGTAGGTATTAAAACTTGTGTTAATATTGTATAGTTGTTTTCGAAAGGAGCAAAAATATGAATCAAGAAAAAATTGGCAAGTTTATTGCAAATGCAAGAAAAGAACAAAATTTAACACAAGAACAACTTGCTGAAAAATTAGGAATAACTTATAAAGCTGTATCTAAATGGGAATGTGGTAAAGGATTACCTGATGCCTCAATTATGTTGGAATTATGTAAAATTTTAAAAATAACTGTTAATGATTTATTAAGTGGGGAAAAAGTTAAAGAAAAAGAATATCAAGAAAAATTAGAACAAAATATTATCGATACAATAGATTACTCTAACAAAAAAATATCTAAAAAAAATAAACTAATTTATGAAATGATTATGTTCTTTGGCTTAGGTTTAATTTTTATTGCCTTTACAATTTATCCTTCTGATAGTAGTTGGGGAGCAATCCACTCTATAATAGGATTAGTTATATCTACTTTTGGATTTTTTAATATAATAAATGGAAAAACTATTATAAAAAGGATATTTTTAGGTATAGGTTATTTTATGATAGGTTTTATATTACTACTTCTACTTGATTATTCTAATGTAGTATTAAATAAAGTAGCACCAAGATTTTCTTATTTAATAGAAACAGGAGATACTATGATTATCTATAAAGCCCCATTTTATAATGTATATAGAATAAACCGAAATACTAAAAATGAGTATTATATAATTGATACCCAAAAAAAGTACACAGAAGATAATATACCAATAACGCCATTTAATAGAGAAAAATCAGGTATCGAAAACATAATTCAATATAAAAATCAATATGTCGGTAATAATAGTAATGATAGCCATTTAATTGATAATTTACCACTTGCTGAATATGGATATGTTTTTGAGATTGATTCTGTAAATCTTGGATTAACAATCGACTACCATATTACAGATTGGTATGTTAATGAAAATCATTATTTAGAAAAATCATTGTTATATAACTCTGTTTCAATATTTACTTTAATAGATAATGTAGAACAAATCACTTTTAATTTTAGCAGTAATACATATACAGTAAGTAGAAAACAAATTAAAGAATTGTATCCTAATTTTAAAAATATTGTTGATAATGGAATTAATCAAAATAATTTCAATAAGTATTTAGAAGATAAAATGAACGATAATAATTTTGTAGAAAATTTATTTAAAAAAATATTTGCTAATTAAATATAAATATCAAGTGAAATTTATCTAAAGCATAAAAATTATTAAGATAGCAACTATTTCCAAAACTTTACTTTGCATCATTTTTAATATATATCAAAAGCTTAAGTAAGAATTAAGCAAGAGTTAAGTAATATGTATTGAACTTAAATACAAATAATAGTATATAAGAATTTGAGACGAATTTAATGAATAATTACATACCACTATTTACAATAACGAGTAAAATGATTGATTTTCTAGCATTATGGAAAAAATAGGAAAATTTAAATAAACTTAGGAGAGCAAAAACTTTCTCATTTTTGCTTTTATTTGAAATTACGAGGATTTGTAAATTTTTATAAATAATGCTTCAATTATCATACCAGATAATATAAATAAAAAATGTGATATAATTATATTAAGTTTTAAATTAGTAAATTCATCTTTGACTAAGCAAATGAAGAGAAAGTGAGATGATTATACTTGAATAAATTTGAATTACAAGATTTTAATAAAAGAATTGAATTAAATACAGATTTAGAAAATATTTCAAAAGAAATATGTAAAGCTTATGATTTAGATGATTTTGTATCTAATGAATTAATAACAATAGGATATGAAGATTATAACTACTATTTAACAACTTCTAAAGGAAAATATTGTGTAAAAATTTTTAATAAAGCTAGAACAAAAGAAGATGTTGAAAATTATTTGGTTAGAATTAAAGCTGTTGCAAATAGTGATATTAATGCTCCAAAGCCTATATTAGTAAATGGTGATGTAGCTTTAAATTTAAATTATCAAGGAAATAGTTACGATATATGTATATTTGAATTTATTGATGGAAAAAATTACTTTCAATTACAAGAAAATCCTAGTGAAGAGGTTATAAAAGAACTAGCTAAACAAACAGCAATGATAAATAATCTAGATATTAGACCTAATTTTATTTATGATAATTGGGCTATTATAAACTTTATTGAAGAATATAATCAAAAAAGGAATTATATTTCAGATCAGTATAAAGATGAATTTGATAAGTTAGTAGACGAATATAAAAAAGTAGATTTAGAAAAATTACCTAAAGCTTTTGTACATGGAGATATAATAAGTACAAATGTAATGCTTGATAAAAATTTAAAAATTTGGATTATTGACTTTGCTGTTTCAAATTATTTACCAAGAATAATTGATTTAGCCGTTATTTCATGTAATATGTGCTTAGATAAAAATTCAAAAGAAAATACATATAAAAATATATTTTTATTATTGAGTGAATATAACAAATATAATAAACTAACTGATTATGAATTAGAAACATTTGGAATTTTTTATAGGTTAGCAAACGCTATGCATATCTTACAAACTCAATATATAGCGAAGACAGAAGGTAATTCAGAAGAAAATCAATATTGGTTAAATGAAGGAATAGTAGGATATTCCTTTGGGAAAGAAAAATCATTAGAAAAAATGATTGGAATAAGTGAATTAAAATGAAAACAAAAACAATTATTTTAATTAGTATTATTTTGTTATTTTTAATAAGTTTATATTTATATTATGAAAATAATTATTTGCAAGTTAGTAATTATACTATTGAAAGTAATAAAATTCCAAAGGTATTTGATGGTTTTAAAGTGGCGCAAATTTCCGATTTTCATAACACTAAATCTAAAAAATTAACAAATGATTTAGTAGAAGAAATAAAAAACTCTAAACCAGATATAATAGTTTTAACTGGAGATTTAATAGATTCTTATAAACTAAATATAAATACTGCTATAGCGTTTGTGAAAAAAATTAATAGCATAGCACCAGTTTATTATGTTACAGGGAATCACGAAGCAAGAATAGAAAGTTATGAAGAACTTAAAGATAAACTAGAAGAAAATAAAGTAATTATTTTAGATAATAAATTAGAAATAATTAAAAAAGATAATAGTGAAATAAATTTAATAGGTATTGATGATCCAAGTTTTAATTTTAATACTTATCGTGATGATTCAACAATAATTCAAGATAGTTTAATTCCTATTCAGTATGATAAAAATAAATTTAGTATTTTATTATCTCATCGACCTGAACTTATAGAAACTTATGCTAATAATAATTTTGATTTAGTTTTATCAGGTCACGCACATGGGGGACAAATAAGAATCCCTTTTATTGGAGGATTAATTGCCCCTAATCAAGGATTATTTCCTAAGTATACAGGTGGCGTCTATGAAATAGATGATACTAAAATGATAGTAAGTCGGGGAATTGGTAATAGTATTTTACCATTTAGAGTAAATAATCGACCAGAGTTAGTAGTTATAGAATTAAAAAATAAATAGATAGAAGTGAGGATTAAGTATGCAAGAATATTTTGATAAAGCCATAGAACTTGCTAAAGAAGGAGTTAAAAATTTAGAAGGTGGTCCATTTGGAGCAGTGGTTGTTAAAAATGATAAAATAATTGGTTATGGAAATAATAAAGTTTTAAAAGAAAAAGACCCGACGGCACACGCGGAAATTATTGCTATTCGTGATGCTTGCAAGAGATTAAATACTTATGACTTAACTCACTGTGTTATATATTCCACTAGTGAACCTTGTCCTATGTGTTTATCAGCAATAATTTGGTCTAATATTAAAGAAATTTATTTTGTAACTAATAGAAAAGAAGTTGCAAAAATTGGCTTTAGAGATGATATTATATATAATTATTTAGAAAATAAAGAGAAAGAAATTTTAGAAATTCATCAGATTCAAAATAAAAAATGTCAAGAACTACTTGAAAGTTATAATAATGAACTTTATTAAAATGTTAATTTTAGTTGACAAATTTCCAACTTAAATGGGTAGATTGCAACTAAAATAGCATTTATAATTTTGATGTGAGGTGAGAAATTTGAATAATTTAGGTGAAAGATTATTTAAACTAAGAAGAGATAAAAAATTATCTCAAGAAGAAGTAGCAGAAAAATTAAATGTTACAAGACAAACTGTTTCCAAATGGGAAACAGATCAAAGTTTGCCCGATTTTGATAAAGTTGTTCCCTTATGTGAATTATATGGCATTACTCCAGATGAACTTTTTATTGAATTAAAAAGAAAGGATAATTTTAAAAATAATGAATTTATTATTGATTTAGAAGAAGAAAAAATAAAAACAAGCAAAAAAGCCAAAGGAATAGCTATTGGTGTTGTGTTATACTTCTTTAGTATTGTATGGATAATGATTTCAATTCCTGTTATGAATATGAATCCAATAGTAGCATCTGCTATATTTTTACTTATTTGTGGTATTTCTACAGGTATAATAATTTATGTCTGCATTAAATATAAAAAATTAAAAACCATTAATGAAACGGCTTCTGATAAATTAAGAAATCAAATATCAAATGTAGTAGCAATAATAGTTACTATTATATATTTAATTATTAGTTTTAAAACTATGGCTTGGCATTTAACTTGGATAATGTGGGTAATATTTGGTTTGTTTGAGGAAATATTAAAATTAATATTTATGCTAAGGAGTTATAAAGATGAAAAATAGAAAATGGATTATAACTTTAATTATTTTATTATCTATTATTATGGTAATACTTATAATATTTTTTGTTGGCCTTTTACAAAATGATTTTAAATTTAAAGGTTTTAGAATTGGACTACAAAGTAGTAATGAATTGATATTAGATAAAACTTATGAAGAAAAATTTAATAACATTGTAATAGATGCCACTACTAGTGAAATTTTTATAAAAAGAAGTGATACAGAAAATATTAAAGCTGTAATTTATGGAGAAAAAGATTATACTGATGTTGAAAATAATTTTGAAACTTTAAATATTAAAATAAACGAAAAAAATTGTATAGGATTTTGCTTTAATCAAAAATCAGCTAAAGTAGAAATATATTTACCAGAAGAGTTTAATGGGAACATTGATATTAAAAATGATTATGGCGATATTTCTATTGATGAATTTTTAAATGCTAATATGAATGTTGAAGAAGATTGTGGAGATGTTTCAATACTTGGTGGTAATATTATTAAAGTAGATAATAATTACGGTGATATAGAAATAAGAGAATCTAATGTATTAACTATAAATGAAGATTGTGGGGATGTTGTAATTTCAAGTGTATTTGATGCAACAGTAAAAAATAGTTATGGAGATATAAAAATTGAATCTGTTAATAATTTTCTTCATCTTGAAAATGATTGTGGAGATATAAAACTTAATAATATTAATTTAAACAAAGATTCTTATATAAAAAATGATTATGGTGATATAGAAATAGGTAATACCAATGAATTATATATTAATGCCTTAACAGATTTAGGAAAAGTGAAAGTTAATAACAATTATAATAAATCTGATATTACCTTAAAAATAGAAAATGATTGTGGAGATATAGCAGTAAATAATTAAAAGATTTTCTGTGGCAAAATATTGATCTTTTACATAATAATAATACAAAATATAGCAAATAAATAGTATAATATTTTTATATATGGAAGAGGTGGATCAATTATGGAAAAATTAATTATGTTAGGAACGGGACACGGTTTTGTTTGGAATTTATATAATACCTGTTTTTTATTAGAAAATGGAAAAGAAAATTTATTGGTTGATACTGGAGGAAGTATAGATATAGTTCACAGATTAGAAGAAAAAGGGTACAAATTAACAGATATTCATAATATTTTTATATCACATTGTCATACTGATCATATATTGGGTTTACTTTGGATATTAAAAAAAATGTCTGGATTATTTAGTAAAGGATATAGTGAACCATTTAATATTTATTGTAATCAAGAAGTAACTAATGCAATTAAAAAACTATATTCATCTGTATTTTCAGATGCAAAAGTAAAAGCAATAGATGAAAAAATAAATATTTATACATTAAATGATGGTGAAAAATTAAAAATCGCTGGTGAAGAAATTACTTTTTTTGATGTTCACCCTAAGGGTAATCAATTATACGGATTTGAAACAGTTTTAAATAATGGTAAAAAGCTAATATTTTTAGGAGATGAAACTTGCAACCCGATATTATATGATAGATTAATAGATGCTGATTATGTAATGCACGAAGCTTTTTGCTTAGATGCAGAAGAATCAATTTTTAAAGCATATGAAAAACGTCATTCAACTGTAAAATATGTATGTGAAACAATGCAGCCTTTAAATATAAAAAATTTAATACTTTATCATACAGAAGATACTCATAAAAATAAAAAAGAATTATATACAGAAGAAGCCCAAAAATATTTTAATAATAATGTAATTGTACCTAATGATTTAGATGAAATAGTTTTAGATTAAAATGAACCCTTGAGATGTTTCCTGTTAAAATAGACTTTTAAATTTTAAAATGTTTGTAGGAAAGGAGATTACCGAGATATGGATTTAGAAAAAATCGGCAAGTTTATTGCTGAATCTAGAAGAAAGAAAAATATTACTCAACAAGAATTAGCAGAAAAATTAGGTGTATCGGATCGTACTATTGGCAATTGGGAAAATGGCCGAAATATGCCAGATGTTTCCCTTTTTAAACCTCTATGTAGTGAACTAGATATTTCATTAAATGATTTATTAAGTGGTGAAAAAGTTAGTGAAAAAGAATATCAAGAGAAGCTTGAGGAAAATATTGTAAATACTATTGACTATTCTAATAAAAAAGTAAAACGAGTTAAATTTGCTTATTCATTTTCTACAATTATAATTTGTTTAATATTATTAACTTTACTAATTTTATTTGGCATTGATATTACAAGAATGCGAAATAATGAACCAGTATTCTTTAGTACTTGGGGATTTAAATATGCTCCCCCAGTAAATATTGATGACGTTAATATTGAAAATGTTATTAAAAAATATTTAATTGAAAAAGATGAAGAAAATAAACATTATGAAAATGAAAAATCTTTTGCTGCGATGAAAATTTATCTTATAAATGAGGATTTAAATAATCATTATTATGTCTATGCTTGGGTATTGCAAGAACAATATTATTTAGAAGATGGTGAGTTAATTAGAAATGCTAGTTCATCTATTCCTCATAAATTTGAATTAGTAAAAGAAAATGATGAATTTATAGTAAAAGATTATACTATTCCTAGAGATGGAAGTTATTATGTTAAAGATATGAAAAGAATATTTCCAAATAGTGTATTAAGAGATATGGATAATATTCATACAGATGGAACAATTGAAAGATTATCTTTAGAAATAGAAAACGATGTTAATTTATATTTTCACAAACAAGCTTAAAACAGAAAGAGAAGAAGTTTTAAAACAAATTAAAGCTTCATCAAATAATGAAATAAAATATTTTAATGTTGCAATTAATGATATAAGAAATAAAGAAGTAAGTGATGAAAGAAAAGCAAGTAGAGCCAAAAGATTATTATTAAGTCCTAAATTTAATAAATGGATAGCATTGATGTTATTTATAGATAATATTAATAATAAATTTAATAAATTTTATTTAATGTTTAGCAGTTTTTGTTGCTAAATTCATTTAAAAGTGCTAGAATAGTTTGCCTAAAGAGGTGGAAAAAATGGATGAATTTTCTAAAATGGAAGCAGAAATGGATACTATGTATCCTATATCTAAAACCCCATCACAAGAAATAGCTATCAGTAGTAGTGAAGAAATAATGAGTGAACTTGATGATAAAGAAAGAGAAGCCGTAATAAATTTTTCCAAACAAATTAATATATACGACCCTAATCAAGTAGTAAGTTATGGTTATCAAGCTCAAAGTGGATTAACTGCTTTTACAGAAGAAGTTTTAGACAAAGTAAAGACTAAAGATATTGGCGATTCAGGTGAATTAATAGCTAAAGTTGTTAATCAATTAAGTGACTGTCAAATTGATTCTCAAGCTAAGGGATTAAAAAAGATATTTGGAAGAGCTAAAAATTATGCAATGACTATGAAAACTAAATATGATAGTGTTTCAGCAAACGTAGAGAAGGTAACTAAAGAATTGAAGGAAGATGCCGCTACTTTAAAAAGAGATTTAGAAATACTTGAAAAATTATATGAACAAAATAAGGCTTATTTTAAAGATCTTACTTTATATATAGCTGCAGGAAAAATAGCTTTAGAAGACGCTAAGAGAAATGCTGAAGCATTAAGACAAAGAGCTATGGTTAGTGGTTCACAAGGATTAGCTCAAGAATATAAAGATGCAGTTGAATCAATTAATAGATTTGAAAAGAAATTATTAGATTTAGAAACTACTAGAACTATTTCTTTACAAATGGCTCCGCAAATAAGAATGTTACAAAGTAGTAATTTTGGTATAATTGATAAAATTAATTCAACAATAGTAAATACTATTCCACTTTGGAGACAACAATTAATTATTTTCTTAGGTGAAGAAAATAGTAAAAAAGCTATAACAGCCCAAAAAATGGCAAGTGATTTAACAAATGAAATGTTAAGAAAAAATGCTGAATCATTACATATGATTAGTGTAGAAACGGCCAAAGAATTGGAAAGAGGAATAGTGGATATTGAAACATTAAGAGAAACTAATAAACAATTAATATTAACTTTAGATGAAGTTAGTAGAATTCAAAAAGAGGGCGGCGCTAAAAGAGCTCAAACATCTTTGGAATTACAAAAGATAGAGCAAGAATTAAAAACCAAATTATTATCTATAGCTAGTTATGATATTGATAAAGATAATTATGTTGATGATAGTATTAATCTCCAAGAAAGTGAGCCGCAATTTAGATTAACTATATAATAAAATTAAAGAAATTGCCAATTGGTAGTTTCTTTATTTATTTGTAAGTAAATATTATATTTAAGTTGACATAATATTCCCCAAGCGGTATGATATCTTTACTTTTGCAGTTAAAATGAGCAAAACTAGGTAGAAGCTGGCTTTGCTCAATTTTTAAGTGTTGTATATT
>CANRDM010000012.1 GCA_947629365.1 uncultured Bacilli bacterium | reverse complement strand
AAAGTTTTTCTTTTTTTATTTTTTTCATTTATTCCACTTAAAAAGGAGTGTTTTTTATTTTTCACTCCTTAATGCTGAACAATAATGCTTTTTATTGACAACGAAATTTTCTTTTCGTATAATAGATCTCAATGATTATTTCATAAATCAAAAAGGATTGGTGTTTTATAATGAATAAGAGAATTTTTAGGAAAATAAAAAAAGAATATTCTTCAAAGCTTGTTCTTTTAAATTATGCTTTACCAAATGTTGAGGCGTTAAAAAAAGAAATTATAGAGCTTGAAAAAGAACCTATAGTAATACATTACAATGAATTACAAAATAATAAAGAAAATTATGAAGAACTTAAAAGACTTAAAAAAGATCCATTAATAGTTTGTTATAATTATTTATTAATTAAACTAGAGCAAATAGATAGAATAGATAATACCGAAATTGCGTTAAGAGAAATTATTGATAAATATGGTAATGGTTTTATTAGTGACACAAATGATTTATGGTTTTGGTATATGGACGCTCCAGCATTCCAATATGAAATTCAAATATCTTCAAAAGATGTTACTTCAGATAGTATTGCTTCTGTATATATAAATATGGAAAATTCAAAAAAGTTTGTGGCCATTCTTAAAGAAGAACAAAAAGATTTTGAGAAATGTCATAAAGTTGTAAGAGGAAACAGGAATATAATTGATGGTCAAGACCGTTATTACAATACCAGATTTGAATATTTTAGATTATGTATTAATGGCGATCAAGAAGCGGCAACAAAAGCAATGATGCAAGAAGAAATAGCTCGTGCCTTAGAAGTAGAAAAAGCTAAGGAAGATGAATTAAAAGATTTAGACGATTGTTTTACGCACAGCTTAATAAAAGAAGATGACTATCAAATAAGAAAAGCAAAGATTTTAGCCAGAAAATAAAAGATGTTCAAATGAGCATCTTTTTTATATTAACTTAATTTTTCTTAGTTAAAAATCTTGCTTGACTTTCTAGAGGAAAGAATAAACTACTTTTACCAATAGCAAAATAAGCCTCAGTTAATTTATCTAAACCATTTTGATAAGGCTTAGGGCATCTTTCACAACCGAGTAAAGCCTTAATTTCTTCATCGGTATAACTATCAAAACAAACACTTATTAAATTATCTAAAAAGGAAGTATCACCAATGGTAAATAATTTTTTTATTTCCGCTAATTTAGTATACATACTTGGATCAAGTTGTTGCATAAGAGTGCCTTGTTGAATGTGAAGAACTCTATAATCATCAGTAGAATTTTTATGAACATATTCATCACGATATTTAAAAAAGTTATCATATTCTTTTTCAACAAAAATTAGATTATAATCTTTGTTTTCTGCGCCATCTTCCTCCGTATCAAATACGCCAGCTGCGTAGCGATAAGGATATTCAAGAGTCTTGTCATCAAGCTTACCATAAGTTATATCGTGGAGTATTTGTGAACGACGGCCAAAAGGCTTTATCTTAATTTGTTCATAATCTTCACCTTTAAGAATTTCTATATTTAAAAAATTACCATCTCTTAAAATCATCAAATCAAATTTTCCTAAATCTTCTCTTTCACAATGAATCGTTGGATGACATAAACAGTTTAAACCAAAGGCTGTATCAACACTACATTCAAACATAATTTCACCACTAAAGGATAAATCTGGTTTTGCAAAATTGTATTTAATTTCTGTTACCCACGAACCATTTTTACCTGGAATATCTCCTTCCTGATCATTAATAAAACGAGCCTCCGCTATAGGAAATGTAGCATTTAAATTACCAAGAGGTGTAGATGTCTTCATTATGACTATTCCATTATCAAAAGATAATTTACCAATGGCATTCATATTTTTATCAAATATTTTAAGTTCAGTAAATTCATCGATATCTTCTTTTTCTTCTATAGCGTAAGCAAATAAATTTAAAAATAGACAAGCAGCACTAGTATTTTGAGCTAAAGAGAGATATTGTCGCATAATGGTTCCTTCTTTCTAAAATTGCTCTTATTATAACATTAGAAGGTAATTATTGTACAGCATTTTAACTAGCTATTTATGCTTTTTTGTAGTAGTATTGAACTAATTACTTGCATTATAGCAAAGATAACAAATATACCCATAATAATATTTGCATTAGAAAAAGCCATAATAATGAATAATATATTACTAATTACTCTCCCTATAAATAAAGAAGTTTCGATACTTAAAAAATATTCTACTTTGTATTCTTCCTTTAAGTAACTAGCATTTGCAAAGTCGGAAACATTTTTCTCAACAATTAAATCAGTTAAACATTTTGAAATGGTATGAAATAAATTATATAAGACAATTGATATAAAGTTACAATTAATTAGCATAAAGCATAATAAAATAATGGCGATAGAAGAACTAGAAATTATTAGAAAATTATATTGTTTAGGTTTAATAAATTTAGCAAAAAGTAAACCAATTAAAGCTGATATTATACTAAATATTGAAGTAAATATTCCTAGGCTAATGCTTTCAGAAAACACTTTTATTATATAAATAGTAATTACATATGATAAAGCTCCCTCGGAATATGTTAAGCCAGAGCATATTTTATTAAATACAATACTTTTAAACTGAGGTTTGTCTTTAACAATTTGTCTAAAATTTTTAAATTCTGTTTTATCTGATTTAGGAATATTTTTATCTTTAAAGATATTTGATAAAATGATTTGCATTATAGCAATAAATAAAGCAAATATAATGGCATTTAAAAAACCAGACTTTTGAATTATACTTCCAAATATTAATGGAAATAAAATAGAGATAATATTTTTAAGAAGAGTGTAGAAGCCAATATATGAAGCCCTTTCTTTATTTGTTACTCCATCTGTTTCAATCGTGTTAAAGACACTATAATAAAATCCTTCTTCTAAACCATATAATAAACCAATTAAATAGATATAGTCGATGACTCTTTCTTTTAAGAAGATAATTGTTAAAAAATAAAGAAAATTAAGAACTACTCCAATTCGAATGAGAATAATTCTTTTAGACGATTTACAATAGTTTCTAGTTAAAAACATTACTAATATAATAGCAATTGCTGCCACTAATTTATAAATACCAAGAGGGAGAATATTATTATCTGCTATTTCTAGAAAATATAAAACAAGGAAAACATCAACAAAGTTACTTAAGATACTTTTTAAAATTCTTAAAGAAAATAATATTTTATAATTACTTAAATTTTCATTTAACATTTAATTCATCCTTTAAATAATTAATAACACCATTATGATTATGATCAAAGCTGGTTATATCTTTAGCAACCTTTTTAACTTCGAGTAGGGCATTTTTAAGTGCAACGCCAAACCCACATTTTTCTAGCATTTCTTTATCGTTTAATCCATCGCCAAAACAAATAATATCATCATTACTAATATTTAAATAATTTGCTAATCTTTGAATACCATTAAATTTTGAACAATCTTTAGGCATAATATCAATCCACTTTCTATCGGAAAACGAATCTTGCATAAGTGTTATGTTGACATCTTTTAGTTTTCGAACTAATTTATTATATACTTTTAAAGCAATGTCATTTGTTTTTAAGCTAACAGAGATTTTAGTAATTTCTTTACAATTATTTAGTATATAATCTTTATCCATTGTGACATTGGAATGATAATGTTTTTCTTTTAGATTACTGTATTTATAAATGATATTTTTTTCACATATGTTGATAAATAGATAATCATCATTATATTGATTTAGTATTTTCTTTGCTATATCTTTACTAATATTACTTTTAAAAATAACTTCTTTTTTTATAACATTATAAATATAAGCACCCGTATCAGAAATTATATAATTCGCAAATTCTGCTTTCTCAGTAGCATCCATTACAGAAGCAAATATTCTTCCTGTTGCAATTACAATTATAAAACCCTTTTCTTTTAGCTTTGTTAAATATTCTTTAGATTCATTGGTAACTTTACTTAGAGAATTTAAAAGAGTTCCATCTAAATCGGCCACAATCATTTTTTTCAAAATTATCACATCCTTAAATTAGCAAAAAATAAGCATCATTTTTTGATGCTTATATAAAATATTTATCTTTTAATACCATCAAAAGATTCAGTGCTGTCCATTCCTCTTTCAGCCATAATGCCACTTGCTAACATTTCCACAACTTCTTTTGCAATATCTTCACCCTTTGTTTCAATGAGTTCTTTTAATAAAGCAGCTCCTCCCAAAGACTCAATTATAAAAGGAGGATATTTTTTAAGCCAATCGGGAAGACTATTAACATCTTGAGCTACGCCAGATTTAAGTTCTATATTACTATTCTTTCGTTCGTCTAAAAATGTAGAAGTTGACAAAATAGTTCTAAATTTACCTCGCATTGCCATTAGTTTTGCACAGTCTTCCTCACTTAATTCATCTTCTTTATCATATGCTGCTAAATTTACTCTGTTTTTATCTAATGCCGTATACATAAAACGTTGAACTGAGGGAGTCAAATTTACTTCATCAGCAAATGTATTAGCTATTAATTGAATGTACCCTTCTAAAGAGCATATATCGATTGTTTCTGTTTCCTTTTTAAATTTTTTACTCATTGCTTCATAAAGCATCACTGATATCCCTAGGTTACGGCTTTTATATCGATTGCTTTCTTGATTAGAACTTTTATAAGTGACTTCTCCATCAACTTTAGCAATTTCAACTTCTTCATATTCACCTTCGCCAGATATTTTCATTGTAATTGAATCACCATCTGGAAAAAATTCCATTAATTTTTTCATATCTTCATCAGCAGTATACCATCTAAAATTTCTAGTAGGTAATAATTCAACAGAATTATCATCCATTTTACAACTATCAAAGTTAAATCTTAATAAAGAATTAGGAATTACCATTTTTGCTAATTTATGAAAAATCTTAGGGCATTGACCATTATATTTAATTTGAAAATTTCCCATCCAACTCATATATTTATCACCAATCCAATCTTATTTAATATTTTTTTCATATTCTATATCAGATATTTCATATTTTCTTCTGGACGCAATTGATGTAAGAAGCTTAGTAGATCCCCAACCAATAAAGGCTAATATAAAGAAATATACAAATCCAAACATAGTAAATGTAGGGGCTGATTCAGTAAATAAATCAAGTAAGGCTGCTCCTGCACTCATTGACGTTACAATTGTTAAACTTTCAACTGATTTACTTGTTACATCAGATTTTAATCCTTCAAATAACTTTTGAGCCGAAGAAACATAATTTTTTGTCATTCCCCAAAGATATTTTATATAATCTAGTGTATCTCTTAATGTTTCATATCTATATCCTGATATTGCTAAGAATTCAGCAAGTTCAGCATCACTTTTAGCAATCTTTTCTCTGGTAGAAATATAGGTTCCCATTTGGTTAATTCTTCCATCAATTAAGTTAATTGTTTTCGCGTATCCCTCTAACTTGGTTGTAAACTTAACGATATCAGAACCCTTAACATTAGCATTTTCTTTTACATCGTCAATTTTTTCCCAAATTATTCTGTGAATATTTAAATATCTATGTAATTGACCTTTAAATTCTCTAATAAATATTTGTTCTTCAATATATCTTTCAATATTTTCAATTGATTGCTTTTTATTATTAATAAAATAATATTTATCACCACGAATAACATCATATTTAGCATTATTAAATTCAAAATATTTTTGCCTTTCAGTTTTAGATAATAAATCATTTATTTCATCTTTAGAGGCATTATCACAAACAATAAAATATGGATATACTGTTTCAATGTTAGCAAGCTCTTTAGGAACTGGGGCTCCTAAACTAAATAAGTAACTAAATGCTGGAGATAATCTTTTTTCATAATAATCAGTTATTTGATTTATATCAGCAAATAATGTATCTTTACTAACATTTTCATTATTTAAAACAATTAATCCATCTTCAAATATTTTTACTTTAATATTTAATGATGTTGTAAACTCAACATATTCTTCACCCGAAACACCATAATTAATGTTACCAATTTCCAAATTTTTTAGATATTCGTCAAGTTTCTTTTGACTTAAATTTAATTGACTTGTTCCTGATCTTAAAAAATCATAGATTTCTGATAATTGTAGCATAGTTCTTTGAAACCAGCCACCAACATATATGTTACTAATCTTCATTTTCTTCACTCCTACTTAACATCTTTGGTAAAAAATTTAGCATCCATAACATCAAAGCCATAACTATGATAAAGACTATGTGCAGGTATTCTGAAATTTTTTGACCATAATTCAACGCATTTACAATTATTTTCTTTAGCTATTTTAAAGCATTCATCCAACATTTTAGTCCCGATATGTTCCCTTCTTAATTCAGGTTTAACACAAACGTGATTTAATATTGCGTAAGTATTCATATCTTCATACATAGTTGGGATAATTGTAATTTTAGCGTGAGCAACAATTTTGTCATCGACTAAACCAACAATATATATTTGGTTTGAGTCACCTTCTGTTTGTTTAAAGTTTGCCTTAGCATAATCTAGTGATGTGTTTTCATCAAAACATTCATTACATAATTCGATGATTGGTTCTACATCATCATAATTAGCTTTTCTAAATATAACTTCCATTACCTCACCTTACCACTTTCTTAAAGTTATATACTTCATAATTAGAATACTTTTCATACTCTATAGTCATTATACAACAAATTGTAAAACTATGGAAAATAATTAACATATATTAGACATTATTATGTAAAGCAATTTACCACATAAAATTATAAACAATAATTATTAATTGTATTTATAAACATAATTATTGTTTGTGTGCTATAATACTAAGTAATTGATAAATAAATTTACAAATTAATTTATTAGTATTGGAGGCAAAACTGTGAAAATTGTTATGGGATCAAAAAATAAAGCAAAAAAAGAAGCGATTGAACTTGCTTTAAAAGAGTTAAATATTAGCGATTATGAAATATTGATGTTAGATGTTAATTCTTTCGTTAGTTCTAAACCTATAGATGGTGAAACTTTAACTGGAGCTAAAAATAGAAATAATGAAGTTTTACAATATTGTATTCAAAATAATATTGATTTTGATTTATTAATTAGTATTGAAGGCGGGTACGAACAAGTAGATAATTATTATTTTTTAGTTACTTATGCCGCCATTATTGATAAAGAAGGCAATGAGTTTATTGGCAAATCACAAGGATTACAAATTCCCCAAAAGATGTTTGAGTGGGTGAAAAATGGTCAATCATTAAATAAAGTTATTGAAAGTTTACTAGGTACTCAAGATAATAAAAAAAGTAATGGAATAAGTGGGTATTTAACAAATGGCTATTATAAAAGAAGTTATTTTGATTCTAGTGCAGTTATAAGCGCTTTAGAACGCCTAAAAAATTATGAAAATTATGAAATGGTGGAAAGAGAAATGAATAAAATGAATATTGAAGAAAAAGAAGAAAATTTAAAAAAGTATTATAGTATTATAGAGCGTTATCATAATGGTGAATTTGGTGATAATTATTTAACTTTAAAAGAAATTTTAAGGGCGGCAGATGAAGAAGATCTATTAGATAAAATGAGTATTGAGGAAATAGATTATTTAATTAACCATAGCTCAGGTATGATGAGATGGATGTTTTCTAATTTAAAACAAAAAAGACTTGAAAATACTTCTGGTATAAAACGTAATTTAGCAAAATAAGAAATTTTTGGGGGTAACGATGAACTATATCAAAACTTTAGAAAGAGTAGAAGAATTACTTAGGAAAAAAGAAGAAAAACAATTTATTAACAAAAATGATTTAGTAATTTCTTCACTAGCAATTTTATCTTTCTTAAAAAAATATGAAATAGGAATACCTGAAAGCTATTATGATAAAAAAGATAAAGATGGTGTAAAAAGGTGGCTTATAGAAGAAATAAATGGAGGTAATATTGTTTTTGATTATGCTGATAATACCGCTAATTACGTAGGGCAAGTTTTAACAGATTTTGGATTTTGCCAATTTACAAGTTTATTGGATAATGCCATATATATAATGATAACTTTTAACAATGGAACTCCAAATTATTTAAGATATGATGTCCATAAAAATGATATAGAGAAACCTATATTATTAAAAATCCCTAATGAAGATTCTTTTTATAAAGTATTAGATCAAATATCCTTAGAAAGTCCTTTAGTTCCTAGTAAGGAAATTGAAATAAATGGTTTACATTATCTAATTATTCCAAGGATAATTAATGAATCTTGTTTTGTCTTTTGCGTAGAAATGGAAGAAGAATTATATTCTTTAGGGAATACTATAGAAGAAATAAAAGAAAATATATTAGTTTCTGAAACAAGGAAATTATATAGTCTAGAAAGAAAAAATTAAAAATCCATTGGATTAACTGGTTCTAAAACACCATCACAATTTGTACAATCAAAATGAGGTAAGTTATTATTGTTAGCTAATTCATAAATTTCTTTAAAATGTTTAGCAATTTTAATAGGTATTTTAACTTCTTCACCACATTTATTACATTTATAAAGTATATGTTTGATAGGTAATTCTTTACTTTCATCAATACATAATTTAGAAAAATCAACGTTTAATACTTGCGAGATTCTCCAAAGTGCCCCTAAAGAAAAAGTTTGATGATAAGCTGATTCAATGCCACTGATGAATGATAGTGAATAACCGATTTCTTCGGCTAATTTTTCTTGTGTCCACCCTTTTAATTTACGATATTTTTTAATGTTTTTACTAACAACTTCATAAATGTAATTTTCATCTTCTTTATTAAATTTCACTTTATAAACACCTCATTAATATTTTGATAATATAATTATCTTACAAAAATAGTGCAATTATTACTCACTATTAATAAATATTATTTTTAAAAATTGCAAAAATAATGCAACATTTGTAAAAAATATGCTATAATGGTAAAGAATAGAAGCAATTTAAAAGATGTAAATCCTATAGATTGTTTCTACGCTAATAAATTTTAAAAAGTAGAGTTAGCTGCTTTAAAGAAAAGAGGTAAAAAATATGGGATTTATTAAAGCGTTTGGGGGAGCATTAAGTGGAACTTTTGCAGATCAATGGAAGGACTTTTATGCTCCAAAAGCAGGTTTACCTGCAACGGCAGCATTATTTCCAGCTGTAGCTCAAGGAACAAATGCTGGAAGAGGGGAGAATACAAAAGGATCTGAAAATATTATTACTAATGGTAGTAAAATTGTTGTTCCTGAAGGATGTGCATTAATTACAGTTGAAAATGGACAAATTACGGGCTTTATAGCTGAACCAGGAGGATTTGAATTTAAAAGTGATGATCCAAATTCAAGCTCTATTTTTGCTGGTGGAGGAATTTTTGCTTCAATAGGTAATAGAATAACATTTGGTGGCCAACCTGGAGCTCAACAACTTGCCTTTTATGTTAATTTAAAAGAAATACCTAATAATAGATTTGGTACTCAATCAGAAATATATTGGGATGATGCTTATTTTGGTACCCAAGTTGGAGCAATTACTAGAGGAACATATACATTAAAAATAGTTGATCCATTATTATTTATTAAAAATTTTGTTCCGGCATCTTATTTGCAACCAAATGCTAAAGTGTTTGACTTTGCTGATATGGATGATCCAGCTTGTAGCCAATTATTTAATGAAGTAGTTGGTACTTTATCACAAGCTTTTTCAATATATACCAATGATCCTTCTAAAGGGAATAGAATGTCTAAAATTCAAAGCGATTCCCTTGGTCTTGCCCAAGCTATGTCTCAAGCAGTTGAAAATGCCTATCATTGGAAAACAGAAAGAGGCTTAGAAATAGTTAGTACTGTTTTAACTTCATTAGAATACGATCAAGATACGAAAGAATTAATGAAGGATGTTAAAAGAGCTGATGCTTTATCTGGAGCAAGAGGTAATTCTTATATGCAACAAGCTACTGCAAGAGGTATTGAAGCTGCTGGAAATAATGGCGGTGGAGCTGGAATGGCATTTATGGGAGTTGGAATGAACGCCGCAAATGGTATGATGGGAGCTATGCAACAACAACCAACCCCATCATCATATCAACCAGCATTTAAAGAACCTGCTCAAAATCAAAATACTAGCTCATCAAATGAAACACCAGTTCAAAATAATCAAAGTCAAACAGATAGATTATTAGAAATGAAAAAACTTTTAGATGCTGGTGCAATTACGGAAGAGGATTACAACAAAGTAAAAAACCAAATATTAGGATTATAAAAAATGCAAAATGATAATTCAAATAATGAAAGAGTAATCGTACAAACTGATGCCGATTCTTTAAATGGGCAAAATAAGTGTCCTAAATGTGGCGCTACAGATATATCAACTAATCCCGCATCTGGTAAATTGCGTTGTAATTATTGTCGTTTTGAATTTGATTTAGAAAAAATAACGGGAATGTTTACAAACTTAAAAGAATTAAGTGGCGAAGTGGTGGGTTCTGGTGCTTCTGATATTATTGCTGATACAAATGAAGTTGTAACTTTTAAATGTGATAGTTGTGGAGCTGAGGTAGTTATTGATACGGCTTCAGCTTCCCAAGCTCGTTGCCATTGGTGTCGTAACTATCTATCAGTTAATAAACAAATACCTAATGGAAGTATACCAGATGCTGTTTTACCATTTGCTGTTTCTAAAGATGAAGCAAAAACGCAAATAGAAAAATTTGTTAATAAAAGAAAGTTTTTTGCCCATCCAAAATTCAAAGCAGAATTTACTACCGAAAATATTATGGGTGTCTATTTTCCCTATATGTTAGTGGACATTAATGCTCACGCAAACTTTACGGGTGAAGGTGAACGCCAAGTTAAAATGTATTTTAAAGGTAGCGGGAATAATCGACAAACATATTATGATGCCGATAGTTATTATATTGAAAGAGAATTTGATTTAATAATTAATGGGCTTTCTGTTGAGTCAAACTCTAATCGTCTTAATAATAATGATAATACAAAAACTAATAATGTTATTAACGCAATTATGCCTTTTGATGTAGAGAATGCAGTAAAATATAATGCTAATTATTTAAAAGGATATACTTCGGAAAGAAGAGATATCAATGTTGACCAATTAAAAGACATTGTTAATGTTGAATCTAAAGATATTGCACGCTTTGCAGCCAATGAATCTTTGCAAGAATATGACCGTGGCGTTTGTTGGAATAGAGAGGATTTTACTTTAAAAGGTGAACAATGGACATCAGCTTATTTACCTGTGTGGTTGTATAGTTATCAACAAGTTAATGGTAATAAAAAAATTTTACATTATGTAGCAGTTAATGCTAGAACTAAAGAAACAATGGGCAGTGTTCCCATACATATCCCAAAACTAATTGGGGTTTCTATTATTGTTGAAATATGTGGAATTATTTCAATGGCTTTTATTGACTGGGATTACAATTTTCTATTTTTATTTGCTGGTATAATATTTTTTATATTTATGTTTATCAAGTATCGTAATAATAATGCTAGACATAGTTATGAAACCGAAACCAAAAAAGAAATCAGTAATTTAAGAAAAGTTGATAAATATATTGCTACTAAAAAAGGTCTTACTAATAGTAATATGCGTAGTGCTAATAATGAAAGAGTTAATGGTGCAAATGCTGATAATAAAATACTTGATTCATTTTCTACGGAAAATCTTAGTAAAAACATTGTTAATTCCATAACTAGTAATAATCCGCTAGAAACTTTTATCAATAATACAATAAATAAAGGAGGAAAATAAAGTGAATTGTCCAAATTGTGGTCGATATAATGATAACCAATCTAAGTTTTGTATAAATTGTGGAACGCCACTAAATGTGCTTAATAATGGGATAACTAATTCTGCTATAAATAGTGCAGTTAATGTAAATAACAAAAATAAAAAAAGAAATATAATGATAGTATTAGGAATTATCATTGTTATTTTAATTTTATTATTTGTTGGGTATAAGTTAATAAGCCAAAAAAATAATAATACTTATGATAGCTTTAATGATAATCAATTAATACCTATAAAAAATAATAATAAATATGGTTATATAAATTCGGAAGGGAAAATAGTTTTAGAACCAATTTATAAGGAAGCTAATAATTTTGCTGGTGATTATGCTTTAGTTGTATCTGATATAAATGATGGATCTGTTTATCAAATTATTGATAAAACAGGTAAAGTTTATTTTGAATCACAAAGGAGTATTAATTACGTTGATGATTATAATGTTTGGGTTATTGAAGGTGCCCTATATGATAGTAATTTAAAGAAAATATCTAAAGATAATATTTATGTTTCTGAATTAAAAGATGGCTATTTTCTTTGGGAAGATAAGGAAAATAATAATACGGGATTAATGAATTACAAGGGTGATATATCCTACACATATAATTATCAAAATGATGAAAATTACTTGTTTATACGTGTTCCTACAACAGATTTTTCTATCAAAGAAAAATATTGTTTAGTTAATATTGAAAATGAAAAATACGCAATTATAAATTGTGATAATGGTAAAATAATATATAATTACACTTCAAATAAAATAGGTAGTAAAGATAATAATATTTTTATTATGAAGGATGCTAATTATAATTTTATTAGTTCATTTTATGTTCAAAACGATAAAATATTATATCAAGCACAAGATGAAAATATAACTATTAGTTATGATAATAATTATTTAAGAATTTATAATCAAAATGATTACAGTTATAAATATTATGATATAACAAATAATAACATTATTGATAGACTTCCTAGTGATTTTGATAAGGATATAAATGAATGGGAAGCATTTACAGGAATATATGAAAAAACATGTCCTGAAGGTGTAGGTTTAGTAAAAAATAATAAAGAAGTTATAGCTTGTGAATATAGTAAATTTACTTATCTAAACAATCTTTTATATCAATATTTAAGTTCTCAAGGAAAAGATTATGTATTAGGAATAAAAAATGATAAAACATATTTAATAAATTTAAAGAATGGTAAAGTAGATAGTGTATTTAATAGTGTAAGAATTTTAACAAATGAAGAAAGTACATTTGTGTATTATATTGATTCTTCTGACAATAAAAAGACTATTTATAATCTTATTACAGGTAAATCATTAAACACTGGTGTTGATAATAAAATATATTTAAATCCAAATTATGTAATAGTAAAAGAAAATAATAAGAATATGTATTATAACACTAATTTAAAATTAATTTATACGGAGGAGATGTAAAAATGAATTATATAAAAAATAAAAGATTATTAGCGTTAATAGGGATAGTTTGTTTAACTTTAGGAGTATTCTTACCTTATTATACGCTTAGTTTTTTGGGGTTTAATCAAAATATATCTTTATGGGGTTATTGGGAAGGCAAAGTTATACTATTATTAGTTCTTGCTAATACTCTATTTATTTTTAAAGATTATATTGAGAAATATGTGCCACAATTATTTAAAACAAGTGTTGGTCAAAAAGTTGCTAATATTAAAAATACTAAATTATCATATATTCCAACAATTTTAGTAGTAATATTTGTAATTTATCTTAATACTAAATTTAATTTTAATTCAGCTTATTTAAAAAGTGGTTTGGGCTTTTATTTGCTTTGGGTGGGAATTGTCTTTTTGGCTTTGCATCCAATTCTTTATAAAGGAAGTAATAACTTAAGTGTTAATATGAATGCTAATAATACAATGTCAAATGCAGGTGTAAATCCAATTAATCAAACTATGGCTCAAAATATTAATAATAATGTTAGCCAAGCTCAACCAGTGATAGAAAATAATCCACAAAATAATATAGGTCAAAATTTTAATCAACAACCAGTTCAAGTTCAACAACCAAATACTATTGAACCTTCACAAGAAGCACAATTAAATCAAGGTTTAGGATCAACAAAATTTTGTCCAAACTGTGGAATTAAGTTATCAGCTTCGGCTAATTTTTGTCCTTCTTGTGGTAATAAATTTAATTAAAAAATAGATGGTGATAACTAATGCAAGTTATCACTTTTTGAAAGGAATGACTAGTAATGATATGTCCAAATTGTGGCAAACAAATTGAAGATAATAATAATTTTTGCCTTTATTGTGGTATTAATTTAAAAGAGAAAAATAAAGAAGTAAAGCAATCTAAAAAACAAATTAATTTTAAATTAATAGTGTTAATCATTTTAAGTATTTTAATAATTGGAATGTTAATTATTTTTATTATGTATAAGTTAAATGGCAATAATTTAAGTTGGAATGAAAATTATACAGATTATAAATTAAAATACATAACTCAATCTAAAGTAAAATTAGGAATTAATTTATCTAATGATGAATCCTTAAAAAATATTAAATTAGATGCAACTTGTGGAGATGCTTTAATTAATGGTTCGGAAATTGAATGGGATTTAACTGATGCAACAGGTAAATGTCTTTTAACTGTAGCTAATAAATCTAAAAAGATTAGTAAAGAATATTATGTAAGTCCTTATGATTTAGAAAAAGAAGAGTTAGCTTTAGAAGAGAAATTTGATTTAGATTCCGATGAAGATTTAGACTTTGATAATTTAACTAATAAAGAAGAAAAAAATTATAATACTAATCCTCTTTTAGCTGACAGTGATATGGATGGATTAGATGATGACTATGAACTTTTAACAAGTAAGACTGATCCCAATAAAAAAGATACAGATGGTGATGGCTTAAATGATTATGATGAAATAGAATTGGGTCTTAACCCACTAAAGGCTGATTCTAAGGACGATGGTATTAAAGATAGTGAAAGAAATTTAACTTATAATTATGAAAATGAGGGGGTAAAATTATTAATAAAAGGTAAAGGTAATATTGCATCAACATCAATTGTAATAAATGATTCTACTAAGATAAGTAATAAAGTAGGTCTAATTAATAAATTATATTCCTTTTATACGGAAGGAAAGATGAATAGTGCTAAAGTTATTATTAATTATAGTATGGATGATATAATTAATAATAATTTAAGTGAAGATAATTTAACAATTTATTATTATAATGAAGAAGATTCAACATATGAAGAAGTAAAAACTATTGTGGATAAAGAAAATAAAACTTTAACAGCAGATTTAACACATTTTTCTAATTATGTAGTAGGAGATAAAACAAAATTGGCAAATAAAACTTCTGCACAAATATTATTTGTTATTGATAATTCTTGGAGTATGTATAGTAATGAACAATATAAAAAAATAACAGGTGAAGATTATAGTAGTGGATTACTTGTAGGAGATTTAGATGCCTCAGATCAAAAAGGCTTAAGATTTACTTTAACAGATGATTTAATTTCTAAATTATCAGCAAAAGGATATACTTTTGGTTTATCAGAATTTAGAAGAGATTATAAAAACGCTTTAAAAATAGGCAGTGATACAGATTCTTTAAAAAGCTATTTAAAAAAGATGAATGGCACTTTTATTACTAAACAAGCAGGGACAAATATCAGTGATGCTTTAAAAAGTGGAATAAAAGAATTTTCCCAAAATGATAGCAATAAATATATAGTTATATTAACGGATGGTAACGATAGTTATTTATCTAGTCAAGTTAAAAGTATAATAGAAACCGCTAATAAGAATGCTGTTAAAATTTGTTCAATTGGTTTTGGTAGTGGTGCTAATAATACTAATTTAGCTAATATTTCTAATGGTTCAGGATGCAAATTCTTTTCTTCTAGTGATGTTGGTGGTTTAACTGAATTATTTGATAGTTTAACTACTGAGTTAAATGATGATTTAGTAGATATCGATTCTGATGGAAAGAATGATGCTATTTTAATTGCAGATAGTGGGTTTGTTGTTAATCGTGATGGCTTTTCATTTCCTAACTATGGTAGTAACCTATCACCTGGGGGACATTGCTTTGGAATGGCTACTTTTGCTGAATTATATTATAAAAAAGTGATGCCTTTAAAGGCTAATGCTATTACTGCTGATGAGGATAAAGCCTATGCTTTTGATTTAACAAATACCTATTTTAAAAACTTTTCAAGTTTGTATAATTATAAATTAAAAACTAATGCTTTACAGTACGCTTTTGGTTTTGACACGTTTGGTGAAATAGCTCCCGCAAATTTTTATGAAGTAAAAGATAATGTACTTGCTATAAAAGAAACTTATAAAAAAGAGATAGTAAATTCTGGAATTTATGATATAAGCCTGGTTAAAACAGGAATATCAAAAGAAGAACAATTAAAAAATTATGGGGGAAATTATGAAAATGCCGAAGATTTATTACTGAATGAAGATGAAATGCAAAATAGTCCAATTGTTTCTAAAGAAGATTTACAATTATTTAATGCCATTTATTCTAGTTTTATAAGACAAAATATAACTACATTTTATTCATCATCTGTTTCATTTAGTTTATGGCTTGCCAATCTGGTGGGAATTGTCTCTAATGAAAATATTAAAGGCGATGGGTTTATTAATATATTGAAATCTCGTTTAAGTGATAAAGATCCCTTAGTAATTAGTTCTAGTTTTAATAATGGCTTACACGGAATAAATGCCATTAGCTTATCGCAAGATATTATAAATCCTAATTTATATTATATTGGGGTATATGATAATAATTATCCAGGTGAAAAAAGATATGTTAATATGGAATGTAAAAAGAATAAATGTGTTACAAAAGCTAATAAATATTATAAAAATTCTAAACAACCAATAAGAATTACACCTTCACTAGAATACGATTTAGAATATTATAAATGATTAAAAACCACTTTCCGTGGTTTTTTTACTACGAGATAGCACCCCTTATTAATTAAATCATATATTAAATTAAGGGAGTCTATATTATATGAATAATTACGAAAGAGCCTTACAAAAAGTAAAGTGCGCTAATAAATTAAATAGCAAGATATATTATTGTTATGGTCCAACAGGTCCTGCAGGGACAGGCCTTAATATATTAGGCACATATGAATCAATCGATGATTTAATTAAAAATCATCCAACTGGTAATACAGGGGATAATTATATTATTAAAAATGACTTATATATATGGAGTGCAAATAATAAAAGTTGGCAAAATGCGGGGCCAATAGTAGGACCTCAAGGAGAGATTGGCCCAACGGGTCCTAGGGGAGAGCAAGGATTGCAAGGCCTATCAGGTGAAAAAGGGGAGCAAGGTATTCCTGGCCCTCAAGGTGTTTCTGGTCCGCAAGGAGAAATGGGTATTCAAGGTTTACAAGGAATTATGGGTATTGCTGGACCTCAAGGTATCCAAGGTGAAATTGGTCCAACGGGACCGCAAGGTTTAGTTGGTCCAGCAGGTCCTGCTGGAACACCGGGAACAAGTGTTACCATTTTGGGATCTTTTGATACATTAGCGGCTTTACAACAAGAACATCCAGTTGGGAATAATGGTGACTCTTACTTAGTTGGACCCAATTTATATGTTTGGTCATCTGATCCAGAAGAATGGAAAAATGTTGGCGAAATAAAAGGCCCTAAAGGTGATATTGGTGAAAGAGGAATACAAGGCCCACAAGGTGAACAAGGTATTCCTGGTCCTCAAGGAATCCAAGGCCCACCAGGTATTCAAGGACCCAAAGGTGATCAAGGCATTCAAGGAGAAACTGGCTTACAAGGTGAACAGGGCATTCAAGGCCCAATTGGTCCTCAAGGTATCCAAGGGGTTAAAGGAGATACGGGTCCACAGGGACCTAAAGGTGATCCAGGCGAAGTAGGTCCTATGGGTCCTCCAGGTGAGCGAGGTTTACAAGGCCCACAAGGTGAAAGAGGACCGCAAGGTTTACCAGGAGATATGGGTTATCCTGGTCCCCCAGGTCCGGAAGGGCCTAAGGGAGAACAAGGCATTCCTGGGCCTTTAGAAATTCCCAGTGTTTATTTCATAACAGCGAATGATGATCTTGATCCTTTAGGAATTACTATTAATCCCGGGGCAAGAATTCCTATAGAAACCAAAATATATGATATGAATGGAAACTTTGAATTAGGTGAAGATAACACTATAACAATTAAAAATGGTGGGGTCTATAAAATTGATATAATGGTTGAAGCTTATGCTGCAAAAGCAGCAATATATCCGGGAAAACAAGGCGTTATTGGCGTTGGCTTAAAAAAAGTTGGTGAACCAACTATTTATGTTGGAGGAAGTGCGTGGGATTATCAAGAACCGGTAACAAGAATTATGGCTAGTGATATTGTCACAACAGTATTAAGTAATGATCCTTTTGAATTAATAAATACTAGTCAAGAAGAGATTCATTTAGTAAGCCCTAGTAGCAATACTTTAGTGAATAATTCATTTTTTGCTAATCCAATTGTGACATTAGTTATTGAAAGATTAAAATAAGTAAAGCTTAATATTCTCTTAATATATAATGTTTGATATTTTTATTATTTAATATTTCTTTAACAATACTTGGTCTTATATCTAAATCATTTATTTCTTTTTTTAAAAACCAAATATTTTTAACATTATCTTTATCTAAAGTTTTTATTTCTTTTGTATTAACTAAATCTTTAATATTATTAATTTCATAAATAAATAATAATTCGTGATATTTAGTCTTATTATGAATGAAAAAATTTTCAACAACAGAATTTAGTTTTAAGTCTTGAACATTTATTTTTAAACCTATTTCTTCATTTATTTCTCTAACTAAAGAATATTTACTATCTTCAAAATATTTAACTCTTCCCCCAATTAAAGAATAATAATTATCTTTATCACTTTTTTGTAATA
>CANRDM010000011.1 GCA_947629365.1 uncultured Bacilli bacterium | reverse complement strand
TCAAATTAATCAACCACCTTTTCTATATTATACCAAATTGGTGATTGCGAAAAAATTTCACTCCTTAGAGCTGTAAATGCTTTTTTTATATTTAAATTTCATAATTCCTATGATATAATAATTTATAGTACGAGGGTGATTAGTGATGAAGAAATTATTATCTTTATTTATTTTTAGTTTATTGGTAGTATTTCCCCTTAACGTAATGGCTATCAGTTGTATTAAAAATGATTATCAAGCTGATGTTTTAGTCAAGAAAAATGAGATTAATGTCGGTGAAGAAGAATATATTTCCGTAAGTAGTAAAAACTTTTTAAAATTAGAGTATGCTATCGATACAGAAGGGATAATAGATGTAAGTAGTAATGGCCTTATCAAAGGTTTAAGTAAAGGGGAAGCTAATGTATTAGTAACAATCAACTTTCTTTTAAATAATGAAGTTGTCGAAAGTTGTTCAACTAGCATTCCAATTAAAGTATCATCACCCATAAATACTTTAAAAAGTTTAAATATCAAAGAAATGCCTTTAGAAAATTTTAACCCTAATGTTTATAATTATGAAGTTACTTTACCATATAAATATGATGTTATTAATATTGAAGGAGAAGCTAGTAGTGATACCGCCAAAGTAAGTGGTTTAGGTGAAAAAAAGCTAAATGTTGGCTTAAATGAATTTAAAATTTTAGTATCAACAGATGGTGGGGCAGGAATAACTTATACTTTGGCGATATTTAGAGAAAATGCTAGTAGTGATACTACCCTTAAAAATTTATTAGTAGAAGGATTTATTATTAGCCCTAAATTTGATCCAAGTATTTATAATTATATGTTAGATGTTCCTAAAGATGTTAGTAGCATTACTGTAAGAGCTACCGCCAATGATATTAAGGCCAAGGTAAGCGGTACGGGTAAACAAACTCTCACAACTGGTAAAAATATTATTACGATTACTGTTTTAGGAGAAAACGGCGATATTAGTAATTATAAAATAGAAATTAATAAAAATAAGGGTAGTAGTGAGCTTACAGACTTAAGTGTTACAGGCTTCGAATTAGATCAAGCCTTTCAAAGCAATATTTATACTTATTCTTTAAATGTTAAAAATAAAGTTAGTCATATTGATATAAATGCTAAAGCTGGAAATGATGATCAAATCGAAATATTATCTGATGGTAATTTACAAGTTGGTCAAAATAATATCTTAATAAGAGTAACTAGTAAAGATAAAACTACAACTACTTATAAATTAATAGTTAATAGATTAGAAGCAAGTACTAGTAGTACCCTTATTTTAGTATTATTTATTGTTTTTGTCATTTTAATTATTATAACAACTACTTTAATTATTATATTTATTAAAAGAAATAAAAAGAAGAGTATTAAGATAAAGAAAAATAGGAAGTGATAAAATGTTTGGAAAAATTCTTTATATAAGTGATAATATTGCTAATGTCGAAAATAAAATGAATCGCGATGTTGTAGCTGATTTAATGAACGTTAATGTTATTTTTGAAGCCCCTAATCAAAGAATTTTAGGGGAAGTAGTAGAACTTGATGATCAAACAATTAAAATAAGATTTTTAGGTGAATATCAAGGCAAAAGATTTTTAAATGGGGTTTTAAGAAAGCCTTTACTTAGTTCTACTATTAGAGTTATTAATGGGGAAGAGTTAATGGAATTAGTGGGTAATTATAATGCTTCTTCCTTTATTTTAGGAGACTCAGCCATTTATAAAAACTTTAAAGTATGTCCAAACATAAATGATTTATTTTCTAATCATTTAGCTATCTTTGGTAACTCTGGCTCAGGTAAATCTTGTGGAGTTTCCAGAATTATTCAAAATATCTTTAGTAATAATGCCGCTAATCCGGTTAATGCTAATTTATTTTTCTTTGATGCTTATGGTGAATATAAAAATGCTTTTAAAGATTTAAATAAAATAAATCCTAATTATAATTATAAATTTATTACAACTAATCCAACTGATGCCACCGATTACTTACTAGATATTCCTCTTCATTTATTGAATTTAGATGACTGGGCACTTCTTTTACAGGCCACTAATCACTCACAACTACCAATAATTGAAAATACAATTAAACTAGCTAAAATATTTAGCCAAGAAAATGAATTATCTAGAAGTCTTAAAAATCACTTAATTGCTAAAGCTCTTTTAGCTATCCTTTTCAGTAATGAAACGACCGCTAATAAGAAAAATGAAATATTTACTATTATTGAAGTATGTAATACACCAGAATTTAATTTTAACTCAGTTATACCTGGAGTTGGTTATCAAAGAATCTTTAGTGAATGCTTTGAAATCGATTCCCACGGCAACTTTGGAGAAAGTGTTTTAATTACTGATTATATTTTAAAATATATTTTAGATGATGAAACTACTTTTGAAGAGCCAAAAGGTGCTTATTATACATTAAAAGATTTTGCTAGTGCACTAGAGTTTACATTAATTAGTGAAGGTTTTCAAAATAATGAAAATTTATATAGTGATGCTATTATATTAAAGGTTCGCCTTAATACAATTATAACTAGTAAAGTTGGGTCTTATTTTACTGGTAATAAGTATATTCCGGTAAATGAATATGTTCATTCATTAGTGGATGCCAATGGTAAGAAAAGTCAAATTATCAATATTAACTTAGAAGATATTGATGATGTTTATGCTAAAGTTATTGTTAAAATATTTTCTCGTCTTTTATTTGAATATTCTAAAAGCTTAGAAAAAAGAGCTAGCGTTCCATTCCATTTATTCTTAGAAGAAGCCCATAGATATATTCAAAAAGATAATGATACTTTCTTAATTGGTTATAATATTTTTGATCGTATTGCTAAAGAAGGTCGTAAATATGGTGTTCTTCTGGATATAATTAGTCAAAGACCGGTAGAAATTAGTGATACCGTTATTGCTCAATGTTCAAACTTTTTAATCTTTAAAATGACTCACCCTCTAGATATTAAATATATTGAAGAAATGCTTCCAAATATTTCTAGTGATATCGTAGAAAAACAAAAAGTATTACAACCAGGAACTTGTGTTGGTTTTGGCGGAGCTTTTAAAATACCAATGATAGTTAAACTAGAAATGCCAAATCCAATGCCATACTCATCAAACTGTGATGTATCAAATTGTTGGCGATAGATAGTAAATTATCTATCTTTTTTCTTGCATTTAATATATAATAATATCTTAAAGAAATGAGTGATTAAAATGAAAACAATGCGAATGATTGATAAAGAAATAGCAACTTGTAAAGATATGCTTAAAAAACTAGAAGAAGAAAAAGATGCTAAATATCAAAGCTACAAATATTTCCTTAGTGATGAATTTAGTGAGAAAATTTACCTCATCTTTGAAGAAGGTTATGATAAACACCCTGAATTAAAAAATGAATTACGTTTATTATATGAAATATTAGATGAATATATTTATCTTAATCAAAATTTAAGAGATGTATATTACATAAATAATAAAGAAAAAATTAAATTATATAATTTTATTAGTCCTAATAACAAAGTCTATTTATTATTAATAACTAATGTGGGTAAAACGAAAAAAAGAGAAATTAAAACTTATGTTAGTGAAATAATGACAAGTAATAATATCATTCCTAAGTTTGATGATTTAAAAGCCTTAGTAAGAATGATCTTAAAAAATAGAGAAGATGGGATTCATAAAAGTATCGTTAAAAAAAGAATAGTGTAAAATATATTAAAATAGGTTGAATAAAAATAAAGACGTATGGTATAATATAAGTAACCTAGGAAGGTTAAAGTTATTCATATAAAACCGACTATATTGATATATTGGGGAACTAATTATTTAGTGGTGTTGAATGCTAACTTTTTAAGTTAGAATCCTAAAACTTTATATGTGTTCTACCACCTGCGAAGAGCGGGATTTTATCAAATAACTTACCACTAGGTTTTTTAATGGAGTAATATATGTATGAGAGAATAATTAATTTAATTGGGATGGATAATTTTAAGAAAATAAATAATTGTAAAGTCCTTTTAGTAGGATGTGGCGGCGTAGGAAGCTTTGCTTTTACAGCCCTTATTAGAAGTGGATTCCTAAATATTACTGTTATTGATAAAGATCAGGTAGAATTATCTAATTTAAATCGGCAATTAGTGGCAAGTTTAGACACAATTGGCAAAAGTAAAGTCGAAATAGCGTTAAATATGGCTAAAAATTTAAATAAAGACATTAAAATAAAAGCTATTAATACTTATTTAAGTAGTGATAATATCAATATATTAGATAAAGATTATGATTATATAATTGATGCTTGCGATACCTTAAAAACTAAAGTAGAACTTATTAAATGGGCGGAAGAAAATAATATTAAAATAATTACGTCTCTTGGAATGGGTAATCGCATAAATGCTTCAAAAATAAAAATAACAACCCTTGCTAAAACTGCTGGTGATCCTTTAGCCAAAGTTTTAAGAAAACTAGTTAAAGAACATCATTTAAAAGATAATATTAAAGTATGTTTTAGTGAAGAATTACCAATAAAAAAAGGAAAAGTAGATTCTTTAATTACTTCTCCTGGCATAGCGGGTTTACTAATCGTTAATGAAATAATCAATGATATAGTTAAGCTTTCTTAATTAAAAATTTAACTAAATAACTAGGTTCTTTTTTACCTTCAACTATATCATATAAGACATTTATTAAGGGAATATTAATTCCTTTTTGTTTTAATAATTTATAAATAGATTTTAAAGTATAGTAGCCTTCAACGGTATTATTATTTAAATATTCTTGCCATAAATCTTTATTATTGTTACTACCAATTAAATAACCAAAAGAATAATTACGACTTTTAGGGGTAGTACAAGTTAAAAGCAAATCACCAACGCCGGCAAAAGATAAGATGGTTTTCTTTTTACCACCTAGAGCTTTAATAATATTTTTCATATCGTGTAAGGCTTCATTTATTAAAAAGGCATTCGTGGATTCTTGATATCCTAAACCGTTTATGATACCTGAAGCAATGGCAAAAACATTTTTAATACTACCACATAATTGAATACCAATTATATCGCTAGACTCTCTTAATTTTAGTGTATCATTAACTAAATTCTTCATAACTATTTGATTTACCCTTTTATTCCCAGCAATAGCAAGAGCAACCGGATTATTATTTACTAAATCTATGGCAAAGGTAGGACCAGATATAACACTTACATTGCTAGTTTTTAGATTTCTTTTAACTATTTTTGAAAGGGGTAATAATGTATTATTATCTATGCCTTTGGAAGCAATACAAACTGGTTCTTTTTGATAATATTTTTGCATCTTAATAGTTATATCATTAATATATTTAACTGATGTTATTAAAAAGATTAGTTTTGTCCTATTTAATGCCTCTTCTAAATCATCAGTAATATTAATATTATTAGGAAAAACAATATCTTTAAAAATACTTTTTATTTGGTGGGTATTACTAAATTCAATTCTTTTACTTTCATCTTCTGTCCAAAGAGTAATAGTATTATTTTCTTTTTTAGAAAGCATTAAGGCAATGCCTAAACTATATGCCCCTGTACCAATTATCGTAATTTTCATTTTTCACCTTTCATTTCTTTATGGACTTTATTTAAATTATTTTCAATTGTATTTTTTTTCGGATGATAATAATGAGCATTTTTAATATTTTCTGGCAAATATTCTTGTTTTACCCAATCATTAGGATAATTATGAGGATATAAATAGGCAGGATTACCATTTCTTAGATGCGATGGAACATTACCTGTTGATCCTTTATGAATATCATTTAAAGCTTCATCAATGGCAATAATTGCACTGTTACTTTTGGGAGATAAAGCCATTTCAATAGCAATTTCCGCTAGGGGAATTCTTGCTTCTGGTAACCCAACTTGTTCAGAAGCACTTATGGCGGCTTGAAGACGTGGCCCAATACCTGGATTAGCTAGGCCAATATCTTCATAAGCAATAACTGATAAACGTCTATAAATACTATCTAAATCTTCAGCTTCAATAAGTCTTGCTAAATAATGGATCGTGGCATCAACATCACTACCTCTAATAGATTTTTGTAAAGCACTTAAAACTTCATAATGACCATCTTCGTTTTTATCGGCAAAGAATACTGGCTTAGAATTAATTTTTTTAACTTCTTCAACTGTTATATGATGATCAAAAGAGTAGTAGGATACTTCTAAAAGATTAAGAGCACTTCTAACATCACCACTTGAAAGACTAGCAATATAATCTAAGGCTTCTTCATTTATATCAATATCTTTTAAAGTATTACAAGCTCTCTTTAAAACTTTTTTAATATCTTCTTTAGTTAATTCTTTTAATTCAAAAATTTGACAACGACTTCTAATAGCAGGATTAATTTTATGATATGGATTACTTGTTGTAAGCCCAATTAAAATAATGGTACCATTCTCAATATATGGTAATAAGATATCTTGTTTATCTTTATTCATTCGATGTATTTCATCAATAATTAAAATTAAATCACCATAAAATTTAGCTTCTTCAATCGCTGCTTCAAAGTCTTCTTTTTTGCTAGAAGTCGCATTTAAAAACTTTGTATGCATTTGTAATTCTGAGCTTAGAGCATAAGCAATTGATGTTTTGCCTATTCCTGGCTTACCATATAAAATAATGGAAAATAAATGTTTATTTTTAACTAAATTAGTAAGGACTTCCCCTTCACCAATTAAATGATCTTGACCAACTATATCTTCTAATTTTTGAGGTCTTAAAGTATCAGCTAAAATTTTCATTATCACACCTCATTTACATATTTAATTATAACAAAGATTTGTTTTTTATTAAATAATTTATTATAATAATAGAGTAAAGAAAGTGTGATATTAATGACTGACGAACTTGATAAAAATATTACTTCTTACTTAGATTATTTAAAATATGAAAGAAAACTATCTATTAATACTTATGAATCATATCGTTATAATTTAATTAAAGTAGATGAATACTTTGCTCAAAAGAATCTTACATCTTTAACGGAAGATGATATTAGAACGTTTTTATATCAAACGAAAGAAACCAGTAAAAGTAAAGCCCATTACTTAACTGTTTTAAAATCATTTTATGATTATTTAGTTGAAGCAAAGGTTATTAATAAAAACCCAGCTGAAAATGTCAAAATGCCTAAACTAGAGAAAAAGTTACCTAAGTATTTAACAGAAGAAGAGGTTGATAATCTTTTAAATATTAAACTTACTAAACCTATAGATTATCGTAATAAAGCAATGTTAGAGGTTTTATATGCTTCTGGTATGCGAGTAAGTGAACTTCTTAATTTAACTTTATCAGATTATAATGAAGAAGATGCTACAATTAAAGTAATGGGGAAGGGTAGTAAAGAACGTATTATTCCTATTAGTGATATTACAATTAAATATTTAAATATGTATATAAATGAATATCGAGGCTTTATTCTTAAAGATAAAATATCAACTTATCTATTTGTCAATTATAATGGCGAAAGAATGAGTAGACAAGGATTTTTTAAAATACTTAAAGCTATTTGTGATGAATGTGGCATAAAAAAAGAAATATCACCGCATACCCTAAGGCATTCCTTTGCTACCAACCTTCTTAATAATGGCGCCGATTTAAGAATCATTCAAGAACTACTTGGTCACGAAAATATTACAACCACCGAGATATACTCTCATTTATCTAATGAAAAATTAACACTTGATTATCAAAAGCATCCTCATTTTAAAGAATAAAAAAAGAAGAACCTAAGACCGTTCTTCTTTTTTGGTAGAATAAATTATCTACTTTCGTTATTACTACGAGATTGATTATTATTTCTTCTGTTATTAGCAGAATTTCTAGAGTTATTAGCTTGTTCTCTGTTGTTTTCACGTCTGTTGTTATTTCTTGAATTAGCTTGTTCATTTCTACTCATAATTAACATCCCTCCTAAACTTATTATGGATAAATATTATTAATTAATACTTATAATTTGTCGCATTAATTGGCAATATATGGGTTAAAGGAGAAAGTGATTAATAATAATTAAAATTATCCCAATAATTAAACCAAGATAGATATATTTAGGTTTTTGATAACTTAAGGCTTTAGGAAGCATTTCTTCAATAGATAAAGTAATCATTATACCAGCAACAAATAGAAGAATTATACTAATCATTACATTAGTAACATATTTACTTAAGAATAGATAAGCAAGTATTGCTCCCATTGGTTCGGCAATTCCAGATAAAAAAGTATTAAATAAAGCCTTTTTCTTTGACTTAGTCGCGTAGTAAATAGGGACCGCAATTGAAATACCTTCAGGGATATTATGAAACATTATGGCAAGAGATAATTTGAGTCCTAAATTTACATCACTAACACTACCAATAAAGGTCGCAATACCTTCCGGAAAATTATGAACAATTAAGGCAACCATACTAAGAATACCTAATTTATATAAAGAATTATTTTCTTTATTCATTAACTTATTAATAATAAAGACCGTTAAAAATCCAAGAAATACGGAAATAACGATAATAAATATGGCTAATAATAGTTTGTAAGAGTAGAGAATAGTAAAAAGAGAAGTGGGAATTAAATCAGTTATACTAATACCAATCATAATCGCAATTGAAAAAGATAAGCAAAAAGTTATAAACTTGCTTATAGCTTGTTCTTTTATTTTAAAAAAGATAATAATACCACCAAGCATTGTCGACATACCAGCAATTGTCGATAAAATTAAGGCATTTAAAACACTCATCATATCACCTTAGTATAATCATATGATTATTTATAAAAGATCTATGAATAGAGGATATATAAATTAATTAATTTTCTTTTTCAAAGGCTTTGGTTTACATAACATACATTATGCAAAATATATTTTAAAATTAAAACACTTAAAATATGCTGGTATTTCTTGGCATTTTTAATTGTCTTTACTAACACATAGTCATCTGTAATTGATATACATACAGGATTTAAAAAAAATTTTTCAAAAATCATAATTAAATTTACTTACATACGCATAATCCTTTTATTATATATTTAATAAGGATATATACGCGCGTATAAGATATAAAAAGGGGAGTGACCCTACTCTTTTATAAGAAAAAAAGAAGAGTAGTCTTACTCATCTTTAGAAGGACCAGGCATCTCTATTGGTTCAGAACTAACCCAATAGTAAGTACCATCTTTAGCTTTTTTATAAATATGTTTATATTTTACACCATACTTTTCAATGAAATCATAATCAATATTATCAATATCTTTTGGTAAATTTGTTGTACACATTTGATTAAGATTTAAAGTAGTGTAATTTAAATAACAATTATCATTAGTTATTTTTGTAAAGTAATCATAGATAGTAATGGTATCATCCTTCTTCTCTGCCCTAGCAACAGATCTAAAGACTGTGATATCATTTGTTAAAGTTATTTTCATATTTTCAGATAAACCACAATAATAGTAATCATCTTTTAAATAACAAATATGGGTACCATCATATTTAAATTCTTCATTATTTTCGATATCTTGACCAAATATTTTTTTATAAGATTCATCAATAACATCACGTTTAATTTTATTGACCGTACATATTGTTCCTTCATCGGTGTCAGTTTTAAAGACCATATTATCTTCTTTACAAGTTTTATCGCCTTCATAAGAAACTTTTTTAAACTCATCTTCATTTGCTTTATGATAGGCAATACATAACTTAGCAGTGGCAGATACATTATCATAAGTAACTTTTTCAGTTGAGTAATTAAATAACCCTTCACACTCCCCTAAATCTTCTGTACTAAAGTATGAATATAATTCTTTAACAGTTTTATTACGACTAGATAAAATACCCCAATTTTTAATTTTATAACCAACTAAGAAACATAATAATAATATTAATATTACAATTAGTACAATAGAAATAATATCGGGTTTTTTAACACCTTTTTCCCTACTCTCTTCTTTATTAATTTCTTTAACCTTTTTCAAAAATCTTCACCCTTACCTTTTTAAACTTTTCTAGATTGAATTTCTGCAATCTTTTCAAATACTTCGGCAGCATTTCCTTCATTAATTTCGGTATAGCCAAGTTCTTTTAGAGCTTGAATTCTCGTAGTATTTAATTGCTGTGTACGACTTAATTTTTCTTCTTTTTTAGCTTCAATTTCTTGAACAAACTTTCTTCTATTCTCGGCTACTTTACTCTTACTTGCACCCCCATTATTATATAAATTTAAGGCTGCATAAAGGATTGCTTCAAAAATATATTGTTTATCTTCATTAAAAGCAAATTCTTCTGAATTAATGAAACCATTTGTCTTAGCCATATAAGCAAGCATATATTTAATCTCTGGAACATTGTCCATTGATTGTAATAAATTATACAAATATTTAACGGCATAAACATCATTATTTTTATTTTCTTCTAACTTTTCTTTTAATAGAAAAGCAATATCATTTAAAAGAATCCGACTTTCTTTATCTAATCCTTTTAAATCTAAGAAATTATCTAAATCACCATTTTTAACGCCAATATTAAGTCTTTTTTCAACATTCATTAAATATTCCGTATCAACTTTAATTTTCGATAATTCTTCATCACTACCGTCTTTTAAATCTAAAAGTTGTAACAATAATATTTTCTTTTCTTTGGGCCATTTATCTAGACTATCTAATACTAAATAATTATAGACCATTTGTCTTGATACTCCTAAATATTTTGAAAGTCTAACTTTAGAAACCCCTAATTCTTGTAATAAATTGTTTAACTTATCCATAATGCTCTCTACTTTCTATTATTTACAATATAATTATATATAACTTAACACTTAAATGTCAACTAAAAACTGATTTTTATTTCAAATCAGTTCTTTTTATGATATATAATTTCTTTTTTTTATGAAAACAATAAAAGATATCTTTTATTTCTAAGCCTTTTTTATTTAAAACATATTTCAGCCATTCTTCATTCTTTTTAATATATTTTAAAGCTCTTTTTTGCACACTACCATCTAATATAAGCGGCATTGGATAAGGTGATGGTAATTTTAAAAAATTATATTTGAAGATTGATAATTTACCATTTGGTTCTAAAAACGCATACTCTACTTCATCAATTGATTTTATTTCTTTTTGTCTTAAGCTAACAAGTAAATTATCCATACTATATCTTTGTCTTACCATTTCATTATAATTAATTTTCCCATTTACAATAATAAGAGAAGGTTTACCATCAAAAAATGTTCTTACCTTTCTAGACTTAATGGAAACAAATGCTAAAACAATTTCTAAAAAAACTAAAAGAGCAATCGGCGCAATAGTTAAAAACATACTATCTTCAATATTTTCAATTGATATAGCAATTAATTCCGCAATTAAAATGGAAACCATTAAATCAATTACGCCCAGTTGGCCTATTTCTCTTTTACCCATTAGCCGGTAGCATAATAAAACAAAAAAATAGAAAAATGAAGTTCTAAATAAGACTTGTAATATTTCCATATTTATTAAATCACCTAATAATATTATGGTTTTAAACATATTTTTTTAATCACAATATTATAATTTATTAGGTGACGTTATGAAAAAAACTCTTAATTATTTAAAGTACATTAGTATTTTTTTAATTGCTGAACTAATGCTTACTTTTATTACTAGTCTTTTAAACCTTTTAGGTTTAAATAGTGGAATTACTACAATTATTTTACTTATATGTAACATTATTATCTTTTTTATACTAAGTTATAAAAATGCTTCCTTTTGGAAGAAAAATGGTCTTATTGAAGGTTTAATAATGGGGTTAATGTTTATTATCTTAATGTTTTTAATTAAAATAATTTTATTTGATAATAAATTATATATTTCGACTCTTATCTATTATTTAATTTTACTTATAACAAGTATCTTTGCATCCCTAATCGGCGTAAATAAAAAGAGTAAATAAATTACTCTACGACATAAAAGGAATACTTATTTCCATCCCGGCGAACATATGAAAGATTATTATAATATTCTTTAGTTACTGGATCACTTTGACGTTCTAAATAATGATGTTCATATAAAAATGCTAAATTAACTTCTATATCTACGCAAACATTATCTAAATAACATTGTTTTGCCGCCGCAATTATTTTTTCCTCAACTACTTTATATAAATTATCTTGATAATTCTTATGAACTCCATAAATTGTAGGAATAAGTATTATTAATATAATAACAATAACGGTCCCAATAATAGTAATTTTATTTGTATTCATAGCCATCTCCATAATAATTCTTTATAAATTCATCTCTAAATTCTTCTAAGGTATCAGTTGCAATATTTTCTCTAATTTTTTCCATTAATTTAGTTAAAAAATAGATATTGTGAATCGATAATAACCGAGCCCCAAAAGTTTCTGAAGCCGTTATTAAATGTCTAATATATGCCTTAGTATAGTGTTTACAAGCATAGCAATCACAATGATCATCTATCTTCGTAAAATCATCTTTATATTTGCTATTTTTTAAATTAATTTTACCACGCCAAGTATAAGCGTGTCCGTGTCTTGCTAATCTAGTTGGGGATACACAATCAAAAATATCAATACCACGCATAACATTTTCAATTAAGTCAATGGGATCACCAACTCCCATTAAATAACGTATCTTATCTTCTGGTAAGTTTTTGGTTGCATAAGTTACCATTTTATACATTGTCTTTTTATCTTCGCCAACACTTGTACCTCCAATAGAATAACCGTCAAAATCCATTTTAACAAGTTCTAAAGCGCATTTACGTCTTAAATCTTCATACTCTCCCCCTTGAACAATACCAAATAACATTTGATCATCTGAAGTAAATGCCTCTTTACCTCTTTTAGCCCATCTTAAAGTTCTCTCAACGCTTTTTTCAATATATTCCCTAGTGCTTGGCCATTTAACACATTCATCAAAACTCATTACTAAATCACTACCTAAAGTCATTTGAATTTGAATCGATTTTTCAGGCGTCAAAAATAATGAATCACCATTTTCAAAATTTTTAAAATGAACTCCTTCTTCCGTTATATCTTTAGGCTTAGCCAAACTAAATACTTGAAAACCACCACTATCAGTAAGAATGGGCCCATCATAATTCATAAATTTATGTAATCCTCCAGCATTTTTAACAATATCTTCCCCCGGTCGAAGCCATAAATGATAAGTATTAGCTAAAATAATTCCACAACCAATTTCTTTTAATTCTTCTGGTGATAAAGTCTTAACGGTAGCATTAGTCCCAACAGGCATAAACATTGGTGTTTGATAAACTTTTCCATTATAAGTAAATTCTCCCAAACGAGCCATATTCTTTTGGGATTTTTCTTTTAAATGATATGTAAATTTCATTTTATCACTTCCTTACTTAATAAACATTGCATCGCCAAAGGAAAAGAATCGATAATTATTTTCTTTGGCTATTTCATAAGCTTTTAAAATATTTTCTCTAGTTGCAAGCGCACTAACTAGCATTAAAAGTGTACTTTTTGGCAAATGAAAATTAGTAATTAAACCATCAATAGCTAAAAATTCATAACCAGGATAAATAAAGATATCTGTATTACCACTACACTCTCTAAATTCTTTATATTTGCTTTTGACAGTTTCTAAAACTCTCGTGCTAGTTGTACCAACAGCGTATATTTTTTGTCCATTCTTTTTAGCTTCATTCAAAATATTTGCTACTTCTTTTGTCATTTCATAATACTCACTATGCATATGATGATCTTTTATGTTATCTACTTCAACTGGTCTAAATGTTCCAAGGCCAACGTGCAAAGTAACATAACATATCGTTACCCCCATTTCCTTTAGTTCTTGAAGTAATTCATTAGTGAAATGTAATCCCGCAGTAGGAGCAGCAGCACTTCCTAAATATTTAGCATAAACTGTTTGGTAACGGTCTTGTTCCTTTAATGATTTATGAATATAAGGAGGAAGGGGCATTAAACCAATCTTTTCAATTTGTTCTAAAAAGATTCCTTCATATTGAAATAATACTCTAATAATGCCATCTTCTAATTTTTCTTTGACAATACATTTTAATTCATCACTAAATTTTATTTCTGTACCTAAATGCAATCTTTTCCCTGGCCGGGCTAAACATTCCCAAATATCACCTTCAATATTTTTAAGTAAAAGAATTTCTATTTTAGCTTCAGTTTCACTTTTTATTCCCATTAATCTTGCTGGTAATACTTTAGTATTATTTAAAACTAATACATCACCTTTTTTTAAATAATTTTTAATATTATAAAATTTACTATGTTCTATTTCTCCTGTCTTTTTATCTAAAATCATCAATTTAGAATCACTACGATTTTTAAGAGGACTTTGAGCAATAAAAGATGAATCAAGTTCATAATCATAATCATTAATATTCAAATTACTTCACTCCTTAAATATATCCTTTAGTATTATATAGAAAAAAGGACTAAAAGTCCAACTATTTATTATTAATGGCTAATAATTCATTTATTTTTTCATATGCTATATTAAAGTCATCCATTCTTAAATTTAATACTTTAATATTTGGATAAGTATTTTTAATCTCTTCACTCATTTTTAAATAAGCATTTTGTTGATTAACACTATTTTCTAATTTAAAAGCTTGATAATTATGATGCGATTCTCGGGCTAATCTTTTAATATATAAATCAGTATCTTCTAAATATAAACATATAAAATATATATCAAAATTTAATTTACTAAAGCGATTTAACAAACCAGCATAAACATCACTAAATGAATATTCTTTATAGCCAAGGCGAGCATATACCTCTTCCGTAAAAAAAGTTCTATCAAAAATCAAATCCATTGGTACTTCTTGCATTTTTTCTAAATAATCAAGCAAGGCATTATACATATTTTGGCTCAATATTTTTCCGGATTTTGTTTTATCTTTTTGCCCTGATAACCGGTAAAGATTAGAACCAGCAATATTTTCTCTTAGATAATTGGCTAAGGTTGTTTTTCCAGTTCCTTGCGGACCTTCAATAACTATTAATTTTATCTTTTCCATTTTTAACCTCCTATTACAGCGCCAATTGACTGACCGTTAAAATAATCATTTATCTTATCATAATCATTAAAATTCATAACTAATATTTTAATTTTTCTATTGGCACACTCTTTTATGGCATACGTATCCATTATTTTTAAATTCTTATTTAATACTTCATCATATGTTAAATAATTAAATCTTTTGACATCCTTAAAAATTTTCGGATCTTTATCATAAACTCCATCTACATTAGTTAATTTTATAATCAGATTAGCATCTACTTTTTCAGTTGCTAAAATAACTCCTGAATCAGTTGAATAACCCGATTTACCAACTCCACCACCAAAAATAATAACATAGCCATTATCATATAATTCTTTTAAATTATCTACTTTATCTATTAAATTGGGGAATGCAAAAGGGGTATCAATATAACTAGAAATATTATTTTTAGCTAAAATATTTTTTATATATAAAGCATTAATAACAGTGCCAAGCATTCCAATAGTATCACCCGTCACTTGATCAAATTCCGGATGTTCTCTTCCCCGAAAATAATTGCCACCACCAACGACAATAGCAATTTGATGCTTATCTTTTAGCATCTTTATTATATTTACAACTTTTTCCAAGTTGGTGCTTGCTACTAAATCATTACCATCTTTTAAGGCTTCTCCACTTAATTTAATAATAATTTTACTCATTTTTCTATCCTTTCAAATAAACAAAAAGCAAAATTAATTCCCTTTTCATTATCTTCTCTAATAATCTTTTTTTGCCAATTATCTTTTCGATAATCAGGAAAATAAGTATCAGCCTCTTTATCACTGGCTTTAATTAAAGTAAGATACATTCTATCACATAAAGTATAAAAATATTTATACATTGAAGCCCCGCCAATAATAAAACACTCTTCTTTATTATTAATTTCTTTTTTTATTAACTCATCAATATTATCATAAACTTTAATATTTTTATCTTTAATTTTATGCTTATCATCAACAATAACAATATTATCCCTATTTTTTAAAGGATGCCCTATAGATAAATAAGTATTATAACCCATTATAACTTTATGATTTAAAGTTATCTCTTGAAAATATTTTAAATCTTTGGATAAATGCCAGATCAAAGCATTATTTTTACCGATTTCTAAATTTTCACCCACGGCAGCGATCAAAGATATCATACACTCACCGGCATTGAGATTTTACCGTGATGTTTATATCTAATTAATTTAATATCCTTTAATTCTTTGGAATTATCAAAAGCAAAGAAATCATCAACTTCAGGATTAACCCATAATTCTGGGGCTTCAAAATCTCCTAATTCTTTATATCTTTTAATTTGTTCTTTAATACCATCGATTTGATTAACATAAATATGTAAATCTTTCGCGTTATAATAAAGTTTACCTGGTTTTAATCCCGTTACTTGAGCAATTAAATGAACTAAAACGGCATACTGCGTTACATTAAATGGCATTCCTAAAGGCACGTCATTACTGCGACAAGTTACAACACAATTTAAATGGCCATCAGTTACATCCCACATTGTATTCCAAACACAAGAAGGTAAGACGGCAGAATCTAGATAATCATTTTGCCACAAACTCATAATCATTCTTCTATCTGTTGGTGTTTCTTTTATTTTTTTAATTAAATCATCAGTTAAATTAAATTTATTAACGATATAACCATAAGCTGTTCCAATTGTGTGAGCATATTCTTTAGGAAATGTTTTACCTTGATAATGACCATCTTCATCTATTTCCCATTCGTTCCAAATTTTAACCCCTCTTTCTTGAAGCCATCTAACATCATTGCTTTTAGCTTGGTAAAACCATAAAAGCTCTAAAACAGCTGATTTAAAAGCCACAAATTTAGTTGTTAAAATTGGAAATTCTTCTTCTAAATCAAATTCAAATGATTTAAAAGGTATTTTAATGGTATCAACACCCGTTCTATTTTCTACTCTTACCCCTTTTTCTAATATTTCTTCACATAATTCAATATATTTTTTATCCCATTTAGACATACTTCATAACCTCCTAATACACAAGTGGGTGTTTATGGGTAATACTTAAAACTTCATCAGTTAATTTATTTAAAACATCTTCATTATCTTTATTTTTTAAAGCCTTATCTATAATATGAGCAATTTCAATAAACTCATCTTCTTTTAATCCTCTTGAAGTCATTGCTGGACTACCTATTCTAATACCACTGGCAACAGTTGCTTTTTCAGTTTCATTAGGAATAGTATTTTTATTTACCGTAATATGAATTTTATCTAAAAGCACTTCTGCTTCTTTACCGGTACTACCTATACTTTTAACATCAAGTAAGATTAAATGATTATCAGTTCCATTACTAACAACGTGATAACCCATTTTAATAAATTCATCACTCATTGCTTTAATATTCTTAACAACTTGTTCCATATATTCTTTAAATTCTGGTTTTAATGCTTCATAAAAGCACTCAGCTTTAGCAGCAATAACGTGCATTAAAGGTCCACCTTGAATCCCTGGAAAAACTATTTTATTGATTTTTTTAGCAATTTCTTCATTATTAGTAAGAATTAATCCCCCTCTTGGACCTCTTAGCGTTTTATGAGTGGTTGATGTAACGACATCAGCATAAGGAATAGGTGATGGATGAAGATTAGTAGCTACTAATCCCGCAATATGGGCCATATCAACAAACATATATGCCCCAACTTCATCACATATTTCTCTTATTTTTTTAAAATCAATAATTCGTGAATAAGCTGAAGCCCCTGCAATAATCATTTTAGGTTTTTCCGCTAAGGCAATATTTCTTAAATTATCATAATCAATCATTTCGGTTTTACTATCAACATCATAACTAACGATATCATATTCCATACCACTAAAATTAAGCTTATAACCGTGAGTTAAATGACCACCATTAGAAAGATTCATTCCCATTACTTTATCCCCAGGTTTTAGTAAAGCTTTATAAACTGCCATATTTGCACTTGAGCCACTATGAGGTTGAACATTAGCATACTCACAGTTAAATAGCTTCTTCGCATATTCTATAGCTTTTTCTTCAAAAATATCAATGTATTCACATCCGCCATAATATCTTTTATGAGGATACCCTTCTGCATACTTATTAGTTAAAATACTTCCTTGTAATTCTAATACCGCTTTAGAAACATAGTTTTCTGAAGCAATAAGTTCAATATTATCTTCTTGTCTTTTTCTTTCTAAATCTAAAGCTTCTCTTAATTCCTTATCCATCTATTCACTCTCCTTAGCTATTAATATATTTTCTAAAATCATTGCTATAGTCATTGGACCCACTCCCCCTGGTACTGGCGTAATATAACTTGCTTTTTCGCTAACACTAGCAAAATCAACATCCCCAACAACTTTACCATCAATTCTTGAAATACCAACATCAACCACAATTGCTCCATCTCTTACCATATCAGCGGTAATAAATTTTGGCTTACCTACAGCACTAATAACAATATCAGCGCTTTTTGTTATATCTTTTAAGTTTCTTGTTTTGGAATGACACATAGTAACTGTGGCATTTTTGGAAATTAATAAATGAAATAAAGGCTTACCAACTATATTACTACGGTTTATTAAACATACATTTTTACCTTCTAAATCAATACTATAATACTCTAATAATCTTATAATTCCTTTCGGAGTGCAAGACACTAACTTAGGTCTACCTAAATATAAATTGCCAACAGATATATTTGAAAAACCATCTATATCTTTCTTAGGATCAATTTTATTAAAGCATTTTGTCTCATCAATTCCATTAGGTAAAGGGCTTTGAACTAATATACCAGTTACAGTTTTATCATTATTTAATTTGTCTATTAATTCTAATACTTCATTTTCTTTACTATCTTCATCTAAATGATAAACATCACATAAAACATTAATTTTTGCACATTGTTTCTTTTTATTATTAATATATATTTCACTAGCGGGATTATTACCCACCCAAACAATAGCTAATTTAATATTATCATTAATCTTTTCTCTTCTTTCTTTTAAATTAGCTATTATCTCTTTACTAACTTTCTTTCCATCTAATAAAATCATTTTTCATCCTCCTCAAAAAGGCCATAATTATAAGAAATTCCTAAACTTTTATAAGCTTTTTGAGTAGCAATTCTACCGCTTCTTGTCCTTTTAATAAAACCTTCTTGTAATAAATATGGTTCAACAACATCTTCTACGGTTGTTACTTCTTCGCCAATACTAGTAGCAATCGTTTCAACTCCAACCGGTCCACCATTAAATTTATCAATCAAACTTGTTAAATATTCTCTATCAATATTATCAAGCCCAGTAGAATCCACTTTTAATCTTTCTAAAGCTTTTAAAGTGATATCTAAATCAATTATGCCATTTCCTTCAACCAAAGCAAAATCTCTTACTCTTCTAAAAAGGCGATTAGCAACTCTCGGTGTTTTTCGACTTCTTTTAGCTAGTTCCATCGCCGCATCATCATTTACTTTAATATCAAATACCTTCCCACTTCGAATAACAATATTTTTAAGTTCTTCAAAACTATAATACTCAAGTTTAGATACAATACCAAAACGATCACGAAGAGGGCTTGACAGATCACCTGCTCTAGTGGTTGCCCCAACTAAAGTAAAAGGTGGCAAATTAATTTTAATACTTTTGCTTTTGCCTTCAGCACCACCAATAACTAAATCAATTTCAAAATCTTCCATTGCAGGATAAAGAATTTCTTCAATATAAGATGGCATCCGGTGAATTTCATCTATAAATAAAACATCTCCTGGTTCAAGATTAGATAAAATTGCTGCTAAATCCCCACTTTTTTCGATTGAAGGTCCACTAGCAGTTCTTAAGTTAGAGCCAAGTTCATTAGCAATGATGTGAGCTAAAGTTGTTTTGCCAAGTCCAGGAGGTCCATATAATAAAACGTGATCTAAGGGTTCATTTCGCATTTTAGCAGCTTTAATGAAAACTCTTAAATTTTCTTTTATTTCTTCTTGACCAACATATTCATCTAAGTATTCAGGCCTAATACTACGTTCAAAAATATCTTCTTCAGTTTCTTTAGTGTCTAAAATTCGATCGTTCATAATTTAAACCTCCCTTACGTTATAACTATATCATAAATCAAAATTACTTACAAGTCTTTTTGCAAACATTTGTTTATTATTTTAATAATAATTTTAAAGCATCTTTAACTTGCTCTTCTAATTTCTTAGAAGCATCAACCATTGGTACAATTTTCTTAATCTCAGCAGTTTTATAACCAAGATTTTCAAGAACACTAATTAACTCTTCTAGGCTATTATTATCTATCTCTTCACCTTCTGCATAAACTTTGCCTTTTAAATCAAGAATAATTTGCTTAGCTAATTTCTCACCAATTTTAGGAAATTTAGTAAGATAAAGTAAGTTCTCTTTATTAATTGCATCAGCAACTCCTTTAATTGAGCCAGTTGCAAATATTCCACTTGCAACTTTTGGTCCCATTCCTTTAACACCAATCAATTGTAAAAATAATTCTTTTTCTTCCAAACTTTTAAAACCATAAAGAGACGATTCATCTTCTCTAATATGATTATAAACATATATTTTATAATTTTTCCCAATTTCATAACTAAAAGGATTAGGCACAAAGATATTATAACCAATTCCATTTACATCGATAACAACACTATTAGAAGTTGTACTATCAATAGTTCCATTAAAATAACTATACATATTTTACCACCATTTTAATTGTATCAAATTGCTAATCTAAAGTCCATTAAAAAAAGTCATCAACAGCTCTAAGGAGTGAAATTTTTTCGCAATCACCAATTTGGTATAATATAGAAAAGGTGGTTGATTAATTTGATGA
>CANRDM010000010.1 GCA_947629365.1 uncultured Bacilli bacterium | reverse complement strand
TATATAAAGGTTGGTGCTACTAAATGAGTGAACCGATATTAGTTAAATTAAAAATGCAAAAAAAATATAAATCTATATTATCTATTTTAGGCTTATTGATATTATTAATAAGTGTAATTGGTTTAATGTATTTATTTTATGATAAAGTATTAAATGTAAGTGAAGTAGAAAGTAATGGAATCTTAACTACTAATTATATTGATGGTAAAAAATTTAGTATTAAAAATGATGATGAAATAAAATTTTCTGTTAGTAATGAAACCGATAATTTGACTTATTTTGCTATATCTTTTAATGATGTCAAAGGAAATGGTTCTTATGATTTAAAAGCAAATGGAACAACTATAATAGAGGGTAATTTAAATACAACATCAAAGATGGCGAGTGATTATATAAGTTTAGATGGTAAAGAAACTAAAACTTATATTATAAAAATAGCCACTGATAATGAAATAAAAGGAACTATAAGTATTGATATCCCTACAGGTACAGTTGTAACATTTGCCGAAACTATTTTAAATAATAATAATTTAGGTGATGCTAAAACTAAAGTTGGTAGTGAAATTGCTAATGATAATGAAGGCTTAATTAAAACTAATGATGATCTAGGAGTATCTTATTATTTTCGGGGTAATGTGTTAAACAATTATGTATCTTTTGCAGACAAATTATGGCGAATAGTAAGAATTAATGGTGATGGAACCGTTAGAATTATCTTAGATAATGTTATTGATGAATTAGGTAGTTATTATACAAGCGATGATAAATCATTTGCTTTTAAAGATGTCGGAATGTCTACTATTTTAAATAATTGGTTAAATGAAAATTTAAAAGATGAATTAAAATATGTTGCTAGTACTCGTTATTGTAGTGATATTGTAAAAGATGGTAATACTTATCTTGCTTATAGTAGAATTATTACTAATAAGATCCCTACACTTAATTGCTTAGGTGAATCATTTAGTAGTAGTATTGGCCTTCTTAGTATTGACGAAGTAGTTTTTGCTGGAGCATCACCTACCCAAGGCAATAGTAGTTTTTATCTTTATAATAGTGATATAAAAGATCCTTGGTATACAATGAGTGGTGCTAAGGGTAGCGATAAAGAAATTTATATGTTTATGGTTAATAGTGATGGGAGTCTTGTTACTAATATAGAAGGATCTTTATATCGTAAAGTAAGACCTGTTATTAGTATTATTAAAAATGTTGAAGTTGCTGGTGATGGAACTAAAAATAATCCTTATACTATCATTAAATAATTTTGCAATGTGTCAAAGAAAGTGCTATAATAAGTGTCAATATTTGTATAAATATATGTAAAACAAATATTAGACACTTATTTTAATTTACATATAATGTTAAAATGAAATTGTGGTGATTAAAGATATGAATTTTATTAAAGATGTCTATAAATTTATTAATTATTTATCTATTATTGATATTATCTTTTTTGTATCTATTATAGCCCTTTTAATTTTATTAGTGGTATTAGTTTATTTTATTAAGATAAATAAAGATGATGTGATGGAAAAAAAGATGATTAATGATAATGATTTAGAAAAAAAGGATGAATTAGTTAGCCAAGATAAAAATGATTTAAAAGATATTATTGATTCTCTAGCAGTAAGCCAGGTAGAAAAAGAAGAAAAGGAAGAAGAGGGCGAATTAATTGATTTAAAAACTTTAACTAAAAAGTTGCAAGAAGAAAAAGAAAATAATATAATAAGTTTTACGGATTATGAAAAAGATCAAGAAGAAAAAGCCATTATAAGTTATGATGAGCTCTTAAAGCATCAAAATAAATATTCAATTAACTATGAAAAAGAAATTAAAGATGATGATGTTACCATTAAGAAAGTTAATTTACAAGAATTAGTTAACAAAAATGAAATTGATGATGCTTCTAAGATTGAGGTTAGAGTTATAAGTTATGAAAAGGAGGAAGCATTTTTAAGTGCTTTAAAAGAACTTAATAAACTTTTGAATTAGGGGGATAATGATGAAGTTTTATATTGAAATATTTGGTTGTAAAGTAAATAGTTATGAAGGTAATTATTTAAAAGAAATATTTATTAGAAATAATTATGAATATATAGATGATTATAAATGTGCTGATATTGTTATTGTTAATACTTGTACGGTTACTAATACTGCCGATAATAAATGTCGAAAATATATAAGAAGAGTAAGAAGGGATAATCCCAAAGTTATTTTGATTGTTACTGGTTGCGCAGTACAAAATAATATTGAAGCATATAAAAATTTAGATATCGATATTTTAGTAGGTAATAATTATAAAACTAAAATACCATCTTTATTAGAAGAATATTTAACTAAAAATGAAAAAATAGTTTTATATAATTCTAGCCGTGATTTAACGTTTGAAAATATGGAAATAAATGATTTTGATCATACTAGAGCTTTCATTAAAATTGAAGATGGGTGTGATAACTTCTGTACTTATTGTATTATTCCATTTACAAGAGGTAAGTGCCGTAGTAAAGATTTTGATGAAATTATTAAAGAAGCCAAGAATTTAGTTAAGAATAATCATTTAGAAATTGTTCTAACCGGTATTCATACGGGCTCTTATAATTATAACAATCATACTTTAGTAGATGTTATAAATGAACTTAGTAAAATAGATGGGTTAAAAAGAATTAGATTATCTAGTGTCGAAATAACTGAACTTGATGATAAATTTTTAGAGATGTTAAAGAATAATCCTAAATTTTGTAATCATTTACATATTCCTTTACAAGCTGGTAGTGATAATACTTTAAAAAGAATGATGCGAAAATATGATTTAAAATATTTTGAAGAAAAAATCAAAGCCATTAGAGAAATTAGACCCGATATTTCTATTTCAACTGATGTAATTGTGGGTTTTCCTTTAGAAAGTGATGAAGATTTTCTAAGTACTTATGAATTTTGTCAAAAAATTAAGTTTAGTAAAATTCACGTTTTTCCATATTCAAGAAGAGATGGTACTGTAGCCTCTAGATTAAAAGAAGTTGATGAAAAAACAAAAACAGAAAGAGTTCATAAGCTTTTACGTTTGTCTGAGTTTTTAGAAAATGAATACGAAAGTAAATTTAAAGGCCAAGTTGTTGATGTTTTAGTTGAAGAAGTAAATGATAATGTTAGTATTGGTCATACCTCTAACTATTTAAAAGTAGAAATAAATGAAAAGTTGATAAAAAATAAAATATATCAAGTAATATATAAATAATGGTTTTATAAAGAGAGGGAGTGATTATATGAAAGATGAAAAATATATAATGCCTAACCAAATGCCTGGTGATGGTATTAATTTAAATCAAACACCAATACCTAAAGAAGAAAAATACTTAAATCAAGCACCAATACCTAAGGAAGAAAAATATTTAAATCCAGAAACTGATTTAATGAAAGATATTCCTGAAGGTTGTTATATCAATGAATTTGGCGAAATTGTAAGAGAAGGGAAAACAAGATAATCGGGGCATATAAGAAATCTTATATGTTTTTTTCTTGTAAAAAGAGAATTTTAAAAGTGTTATGGAAAAAGATATTTATTTCATCTAAAGAATAATTTATCTCTTTTCGGAAATATTTAATTACAATATCCATACAACCATCAACAAATAAAGTTATTTTTAAATCAAGATCAATAATATTAAAAGGACTCAATATTTCTTTTAGGGATTTAGTAATAATTCGATTTAAAGGTAGGGTGTAAATAGCAGGATCATCACTCGTTAAAATCATAGTATATATTTCTTCATTTACTTTTAAATAACTAATTATTTCATCAAAATAGTTATTAATAGTTCTAATATCTCCTTTATCTTTAATATTATTATAAAGGATATCTAAAGTTTCATTTTGTAATTCTTTAGCGATATCATAAACATTATCAAAGTGAGTGTAAAAAGATGCTCTCGTAATATCAGCAATTTTCACAATGTCGGTTACAGTAACTTTATTTAAGGCCCCTTTTTCTTTTAAAAGAGTTGCAAAAGCCATCTTTATTTTATCTCTTGTCTTTCTTGAAGAAACATTCTTCCATTGTACTTTCATCATCAATCACTTCTTTTGTCCTTTATTATACTATTATTTTTGACAATGTAAAGTATAATGTTAAAATTTTGACAATAACAAAGTTTTTGTTATTTACATTTTTAATTGAGCGTTTTATAATACTTTTTGCTCGTTTAAGGAGGATATTATGAAAAAAATTACAAATTTTATAGTTGATAAGCGTTATTTTATTTTACCCCTTTTCATTGTACTTGGAGTTATATCTTTAGTGGCCTCTAAAAATGTTAATATAAACTATGATATGGCTAAATATTTAGATAAAGATTCTGATACAAGAATTGGTCTTGATATAATGGAAGAAAATTTTAAGGATGATAGTACCTTAGAATTAATCGTGGCTAATTTAGATAACGAAAGAGAGTCTAAAGAACAAGTCTTTTTAGAAAGCATAGATAATATTAAATCTGTTACCACCGAAGAGAAAGAGAACTATACAAAATATATTTTAACTTTTGATGATGTATCTAAAGAAAAAATGAGTGATGTTTATGAGTTAGTTACTAAACATTTTCAAAATGACGAGTATTATACTTATGGTGATGTAGCTAATGAAAATAAAGAAGTTTTACCATTTTATATAATTGTAATTGCGGTTTTAAGTGCAATGGTTATTTTAATATTTGCTTCATCTTCTTATGTTGAACCATTCTTATTCCTATTTAGTATCTTACTTGCTGTTCTTTTAAATAAAGGAACTAATGCACTACTGCCAAGTATTTCAAATATCACTGAGGGTATTGTAGCTATTTTACAAATGGCTTTATCGATGGATTATTCAATTATGTTAATGAACCGTTATAATGAAGAAAAACTAAGGGAAAAAGATAAAGTTAAAGCAATGAAGAAGGCCCTTCATAATTCTTTTAAATCTATTTCTAGTAGTTCAATTACCACCATTGTGGGTCTTTTAGCTTTAGTCTTTATGAATTATAAGATTGGTCTTGATCTTGGTTTTGTTCTTGCTAAAGGCGTTTTATTTAGTCTTTTAGTAATCTTTACTTGCCTTCCTGCTCTTATTTTAATCTTTGACAATTTAATTAATAAAACGAAAAAGAAAAGCCCAGTTGTTAAGTTAAATTTTCTTGCTAGTTTTACTAGTAAACATCATTATCTTTTAACCTTTATCTTCATTTTAATCTTTGTTCTTAGTTTTGTTCTTAAAGGTAATTTAACTTATACTTACACTGATAAGGGTAGTGATGAAGTTGAAAGCTTATTCTTAGATAATGAAATGGCTTTATTATATGAAACAAAAGATGAAGATAAATTTAGTAATTATTGTGCTAGTTTAGAAAATAATGCTAATGTTAGGGATATCTTATGTTATAGTAATACCATTAATTTACCTCTTAAAAGTAGCGATGTTAATGAAAAGTTACAAGAATTAGATAGTGATAAATATATTGATGATTATCTTTTAAAAATTATCTATTACCATTATTATAATAGTAAAGAAGATAACAAAATTACTTTAGATAATTTAATTAATTTTATTAAAAAAGATGTTTATAGTAATGATAAATTTAATACCTCACTTGATGAAGAAATGCAAAAAGATATTGATCGTTTAAATAACTTTAGTAATAAAAATAATATTACGAAATTAAGAAGTCAAGAAGAGATTATGGATGTCTTAGATATTGATCAAAATACATTAAATAAATTATTAATTTATTATCATTCTTTAAACCAAAATATTAAACTTACATCAGCGGCTTTTATTAAATTTATGAATAATAATATTGTTAATAATGAAGAATATAATCAAAATATTGATTTAAATAGTTATCAAAATTTAGTCAAATTAACAAGTGATGATGTTATAAATAGTAAGTTTAATTATCTAGAAATGGCTAGTATTTTAAATAATGATAAGAGTAATATTAAAAATATTTATTTGTTAATAGCTAGTTTAGATATTGCTAGTGAAAAATTAAGTATGGTAGATATTGTTAAAACGATTAAAAATAATAATATTACTCTAAGTGATGATGCTAATAATAAACTTAATTTAATCGAAAAATTTAGTGACCAAACCTTTATTTTAAAAAATAGAACAAAAGAAGAAATAAGTGAATTATTTAATATTGATGAAAATATTATTGGTTATATTTATTCTTTAAATAATAAAGAAGAAATGAGTATATATGATTTAGTAAATTTTGTTGTTAAGAATAATTTAACTAGTAATGATGATTTAAAATTAATATCTTTAGTTATGGAGAGTAGTATTAATAATTTAACTTATTCTTATGAAGATGTCAGTACCCTTTTAAATATTGATAGCAATTCTTTAAAAAATCTTTATATTTTAAATAAAGGCGATAATTTAAAATTAAGTATTTTAGAATTAACGACTTTTATAATTGATAATCAAGATAATCCTTTATTAAAGGGTAGTTTAAGTAAAGATGTTTTAAACAATATCATTACCATTAATACATTAATTAAAAATAAAATAAGTAATTATGAGTATTCTAGTCAGGAACTAAGTCAATTATTAGATATGAATAAAGAAGATTTAGATTTAATATATGGAATGTATGATATAATGGAAAATAAATATCCAGTTAAAGTATCTTTTCAAGAATTTATTAATTTTTTAAATGATAAAGTTTTAAATAATTCTAAATATAGTCAAAATTTTAGTGCTGAAGCGAAAAATAATTTACAAACTGTTTTAAAAATTATGAATAATTCTCTAAATAATAAAAAATATAGTAAAGAAGAATTGACTGATATTTTAAGTACCCTTAAGAATGATTTAGATAAAGATTTAGTAAGTTTAGTTTATATTTACTATGGAAGTGTTAATGATTACAATGAAGATTATACTCTAACTATTTTTGATTTTATTAGTTATTTACATAATGATATTTTAAATGATAAAAGATTTATTCCTTACATAACCGATAAAGAAAAAGAAGATATTATTACTTCTTATAATGATGTATTAGAGTCAAAAGAAAAGTTAGTAAATGACAAATATAGTAGAATGGTTATTGATGTTAATCTTCCTTATGAAGGCAAAGAAACATATGATTTTATTCAAAATATTAATAATGATATTAAGGCATTAAGTAGTAAAGCTTATTTAGTTGGGGATTCTACTTTAGCTTATGAGATGAATAATAATTTTGCTAGTGAGCTTAATTTAATTACTGTATTAACCATTATCTTTATTTTCGTTGTTGTCTTATTTACATTTAAATCATTTATTATTCCTATTTTATTGGTTTTAATTATTCAAACATCGGTATTCTTAATAATGGGTATTTTATCTTTTAGTGGTGATGCTTTATACTTTATTTCCATTTTAATTGTTCAAAGTATTTTAATGGGAGCAACGATTGATTACGCAATTGTATATACTTCTTATTATCTTGAAGAAAGACAAAAAATGAATATCAAAGATGCATTAAAAGCTGCTTATGTTAATTCCTTACATACGATATTAACAAGTGCTTCTATCTTAATTATTGTTACGCTTATTGTTGGGTTATTTTCATCCCAAATTGCGGCGAAAATATGTAGGACTTTATCTTTTGGGACGATTTGTTCATCAGTTTTAATTATCTTCTTCCTTCCAAGTTTATTAGCTACTTTTGATAAACTGATTACGAAGAAAAAATGTTAATTATTGGTAAAATATAGGAAATATTTTTACACTATTTGACATATAATGTAATATGTAGTATAATTATTTTGTTCATTCAGGGGGATAATGATGAATAAATTAGCTATAGATGTCCTCCCCGTTATTGGGGGTTGGATTAATAAATTAAAAAGAAAAATATTAAAATATAATTTAAATTACATTATAATGCCATTACTTTATCTAATTATTATGACATTTATGGTAAATGCTGAAGTTATAGATACAAAAGTAATTGATAAATTAACGGTTAAAAAGATGGATTCTTATAATGAAATAGTTATCACTAACGATATTAAAAAAAAAGAAATCCTTAAAAAATATAATTTAACGGATTATGAATTTAATGTTGTTTGTGCCATTACTTTGGCAGAAGCTGAGTATAATTCTTATGATGATGCTTATGCCGTTATTAACACGATATATAACCGAACTAAAAGTAATAGATGGGTTAAATCAGTTGATAATAAATTTGGCGCTGGTAAAGGTACTAGTCTATATTATCAAGCTATTTCACCTAAACAATTTACAGTTTATGCCAGTGGTTCTTATAAAAAATATATGGGTGTAACGGATCTAGTGGGTTATAATGCCATTATTGATTTCCTTTATACCGAAGATATTCTTCATAATTATCTATCGTTTAGATCTAATTATGTTAAAGTTGCTGGTAGTGAAACTTTTAGTGCTAAAGGTAATAATTATTTTAATGAAGTTTAAGAGGCTATGTAGTCTCTTTTTGTTTTTTATGGTATAATAAAAAGCCGAGGAGTGTTATATATGACTAAAAATGATTTGGAATTTTATACAAAGGATTTAAAAGAAAATAGTGTGCGAAGAGCTTGTTATATTGTCCGGGAATATTTAAGATGTAAGGATTATAATTTTTCTAATCCTTCTGTATCCGAAGAAGAATTTTATGATGCTTTAAATATTTTACTTGCCCATTCATATCAAACAAGTGATGAAAAAACTGTTGTCGAACAATGGTGTTGTGATGGTGATTGCGACCGAAATAATGGCTTTTATGGTTTTTGCCCAGGTGAATTTCAAATTGATGCTAAAAAAAGAACCTTATGTAAATACTATCTTGATTCAATTAATAAATAAAATATTTATTTAGGTGGTTAAAATGAAGAAGTATTATAAAAAAATATTTAATTATTTCAAAGAGAAGAAATGGCAAATATTAATTTATTTTATATCTTCTTTTTTAATCGTGGGAACAAATACCATTGTTCCGGCATTATCCGCTAAAGGATTAGAAGCAATTACTAACTTAGATCTTTATAATATGTTAAAGTGTGCCCTTTTGATTTTTGTTGTTGAATGTGTGCATTCATTAATATCAATTTTTAATAATGATGCAAGTAGTAAAATTCAAGATGATGTAGAACTAAAAATTAAAGCTGATGTTTCTCGAGAATTATTTAAGTTAGAAATGAAAAACTTTGATAAAGAAGGTACAGGCTTTTTTGCCGAAAGAATTAATCAAGAACCAAGAGCATTAGCTAGTATTTTTCAAAGAATAAGATATAATTTTATAGATATTTTTACATCATTAGGAATTATGATTTATATTTGTTATGTTAATTTGTATTTAGGCTTGTATTTTTTAATAATTTCTTTAATTATTTTTATCTTTGATATAAGAAGAACTAAAAAATGGGAAAAAGAAAGAAAAACTTATTATGAAATGAATGAAAAATATGTTAGTAATTTTGGGGAATTAATAAGGGGAATTAAAGATATAAAAGTTTTAAATTTAAAAAATTATTTAATTAAAAAAACAACCAAAAATCAAGAAGAATTAATTAGATATAATTATGAAATTCAAAAAGAAGATAGAAAATTTTATTTTATGGAAAATATTTTTTATGATCTAAAAGAATTATTATTAATTGTGGTTTGTATTATCTTAATCAAGAATAATTTATTAAATGGTGCCAATCTTTTAATTGTTTATATGTATCGTAACAGAGCAACGGGTTTTATTAATAGTTTAAGTTCAATATATCGTGATCTAAAAGATTTTAATTTATCAATTGAAAGATTATATGAAGTAATTGATGGTGTTAAATACCCAAAAGAGAAGTTTGGCAATATGAAAATTAAAGATATCAAAGGAAATATTGAATTTAAGAATGTCTATTTTAAATATGATGATAATTCTGTTATAAATGGCGTTAGTTTTAAAATTAGGCCTTGCGAAACCATTGGGATAGTGGGAGCAAGTGGGGCTGGAAAGAGTACAATTTTTAATTTAATAAGTAAGTTATATACAGTAAATGAAGGCAATATTTATATTGATGGAGTAGATATAAATAAATTAGATGAAGAGACAATTAGAAATGGTATTTCTACGATTACGCAAAATCCTTATATATTTAATACTTCAATTAAAGAAAATCTTTTAATGGTTAATCCAAGCGCATCTGATAAAGAAATTAAAGAAAAGTGTCATTTATGCCTTTTAGATGAGTATATTAATACTTTAAAAGATAAATATGAAACAAAACTAGGGGAAAATGGGGTTATCTTATCGGGCGGTTTGAAACAAAGATTAGCTATTGCTAGAGCCCTTATTAAAAATAGTAAAATAATTCTTTTTGATGAAGCCACGAGTAGCTTAGATAATGAAACTCAAGATTATATTCATTCATCAATTAAAAAAATAAGAAAAGATTATACGATAATTATTATTGCCCATAGATTATCTACCGTTGTTGATTGTGATAAAATTTTAGTAGTCGATAAGGGTAAGATTGTTGGTTTTGACACGCATCAAAATTTAATAAATAATAATGCCGTTTATAAAAGATTATATAAAAAAGAATTAGTTAAATAACTAATCCAGTTTACTAATATTACTAAAATTCATTTTGGCGATACTTTTAAGCATTTCTTCTCCATATTCATCTTTTATTTCTTGTGCTACTTTATTAACCATATCACCAGCTCCCTTAGGAAGGGGAGTATGAACCATATCAGATAGTTCATCCATCTTTTGTAAAAAAATATAACGACTGATAATGGAAGCACAGCCAACACTTAATACTTGATCTTCGGCTTTTTCAAGGAAAGTAATATGTAAGACTTTATTAGGAACATCGGCAATGTATTTATAAAAATTTTCACTACTACAAAATTCATCAATAACAATTTTAGCATAGCTAAAGTTGTTTTTGCTTTTAAGTTCATATAAAGCTTTATTATGAAGAATAGCTTTAATCTTATTCATATTATTGCTTTTACTATAATAATTATTATATGTAGGATTATCTATTATGGTGGTTACATAAGGGATTTTTTTCATTATTTGGGGAGCAATCAATCTGATTTTATTATCATCTAGTTTTTTAGAATCTCTTACTCCTAATTCTTTTAAAAAGGCAAAATCATTTGTGGAAACATAAGTAGCAGTTACTACAATGGGTCCAAAAAAGTCCCCAGTACCTACTTCATCAGAACCAATTGTTGATAATTCCATAAAATCTTTTTTGGTTTTTTTATTAGTTTCTTTGCCATCATAAGATATTATTCTTTGATTATGTTTCTTTTCTAAATCTATCCAAAGATTAGCATCAATATCAGCCGATACTCCTTGAAACATTATTTTACCACTTTCATATAAGGTAATCGTTGTATCACCCTCCACAGCTTGAAAAACAGCATAAGGGGGTGTTTTTTCTTTCCTTTTATCTTTATAATATAAAATAGCTTTATTTTTTAGATTATCAGATAATTTAAATGTAATAGTCATTTTACACCTCAATGTAATTTTAACACATAATTCTTTATTTTTCATCCATAATATAATATAATTTATAATAGGAGATGATAAATTGAAGACAGTTGTCGATATTTTAATAATTATTTTTATTGCCCTAGGAACTTGGGCTGGTTGGAAAAGAGGTTTAATTAAATCTTTAGTTAACTTGGTTGGTTTAGTAGCTATTGTAGTTATTAGTTATTCATTAAGAATTCCCCTTGCTAATTTCTTAATTGATAAATTACCATTTTTCCCAATTGATGGTTTAGCATCTTTAAGTATTCTTATTTATAATGTTATATCATTTATTTTCATTTTTATTATGCTATATTGCGTTTTAAATATTGTTTTGGCCGTTACTGGCTTTATTGATACATTATTAAAGTTTACCGTTATTTGGATTTTACCATCAAAAATTGGGGGAGCCATTATCGGCTTTATGGAATCTTGGGTTTTTGTCTTTTTAGTTATATTTGTTCTATCTTCATTTAGTTTAACGGCAAGTTTTGTAAGCCCTAGTAAAGTTTCTAATTTTATTTTAGATAAAACACCAATATTAGGTAATTATCTTGGTGGTCTTTCTAATAGTGCTCGTGATATTTATGAAATAGTTGAAGATATGAAAGATTCTAATAAAGACACTAAATCAGTTGATTTTGATATTCTAATGACATTAATTAATTACAATGTTATTACCCCAGAAAAAGCCCAAGAACTAGTAGACACTGGTAAACTAGAAATTGGCAATATTATGTTTGTGAGGCCGACAGTCAATGGTAATGCTTAATAATGAAAAAGATTATGATGATTATTTAGATGAGGGCATTACTTTAGTAGATTTTTTTACTGAATGGTGTGGACCTTGTAAAATGCTTGCATCTATTTTAGAAGAAATAGATTATATGAAAGTTTTAAAAGTCGATGCTGATAAATTTCCTAATTTAGCTCAAAAATATGGAATTATGAGTGTACCAACTTTATTATTCTATAAAGATGGTTTAATGATTAGAAAAGAAATCGGCTACCGAACTCCAGAAGAAATTAAAGCCATATATAAAGAAATAAGCGAACTTTAACGCTTATTTTTTTATGACTTCTTTGGCACTATTTAAGTAACTTCTTGTAAGAAGACCAGCCCCAAGTTTAACACCACCAAAATATCTTACCACACAAATAAGGGTATTTTCTAAAGCATTTTGCATAATAATATTATAAATTGGTGTTCCTGCCGTATTCGCTGGTTCTTTATCATCACTTTTCTTAGCAATAGTACCTATTTTATAGGCATAGGGAATATGTCTTGCTTTTTTATGTTCTTTTTTTAAATTATCTAATATATTAGTGACTTCTTCTTTCGAATCTACTGTATAATAATAGGCAATAAACTTTGATTTTTTAATATCTAGTGTATAAGTATTAATTAATTTCATTTTATCCTTTTTCTGTTCTTTTCTCTTTCTTCTTCACTAGTATATACTTTATTTAAATAGACATTATTAAATAAATAATCAAAATCTGCATTTTTAATAGCCACTTCTTTATCGTTTACGATAAAGTGGCATTCATCATAAGCAAGGCCAAAATTATCACCTAAATTAATAAATAGTTTCGTAATCTCATCAAAGGAGCCAAAAAAGATTTTAAATGTCTTTAATTCCTCTAAGAAATCACCAGTTATTTCGGTAACTAGTGTATTACTTCCATCACCAAAGACAAATTGATTTTTAAAATAATTATACATTTTTAATAATTGATTATATTGAGAAAATAAATCTAAATATTTTTTAGATAATTCTTCATCTAACTTTATATCATCTTGGTAGTGGCCCTTAGCAAATTTATTTAAATTATTTGTGACAAATGGCATTAATTTACCATTTATTTCTCTTAAATATAATATTGTATCTGGATGATTAGTTACTAAAGGTTTATCTATATACATCATTAATACACGGTAATTATCATTATTTAATGTAAATTCAAAATAATCTAAAATTTCGATTTTTTGACCTAAAGGTAGTTTTGTTAAATTAGCGTATTCTTTTTTAAAAGATTGATATAATTCATTAAAAGAAGATACTAAATTAAATAAATTAATACTATCATCATAATTAATATTAATCTTTTGACCATTAACATTTGCCCCAATTAAATCTGTTATTTTAAAAGCATTAGTAAATATTGCATTTAGAACTTTAACATATTTTTCTAAATCCATATCTTTCACCTCTTTTATGTATTATACAATAAATATTTGCGAATATAAAGGAAAATAATAAACTAAATGTAACATAAATACCTTATCTTATGATATACTAAAGGTGAATTATTTATTGGGTGTGTTAGTTATGAATGAAAAAATAAAGGAAAAATTAAAATTAGTTCCCCATTTACCAGGTAGTTATCAAATGCGGGATAAAAACAATGTTGTTATTTATGTTGGTAAAGCAAAAGACTTATTTAAAAGAGTAGGGAGTTATTTTAAAGGAACTGTTACGGGCAAAACTAGAAAAATGGTTTCGGAAGTAGAAGATTTTACCTATATTGTAACCGGTAGTGAGACAGAAGCTTTTATTACAGAAATTAATTTAATTAAAGAATACAATCCCAAATATAATATTTTACTTAAAGATGATAAAAGTTATCCATATATTGAATATATTAGTAAACCATATCCTAAAGTTAAAGTATCTAGATATTTAAATATCAAAAGAAAAGATAAAAAATTAATCTTTGGCCCTTATCCTAATGCATATGCTGCAAGAAGAATTGTTAAATTGATTAACCGGTTATATCCTTTAAAAAAATGTGAAGGGATGCCTAAAGATGTTTGCCTTTATTATCATATTGGGGAATGTCTCGGTTATTGTACTAAAAATGTTAATGAAGAAAAATTACAAAAAATGGAAAATGAAATATTATCTTTTTTAAGAGGAAATGATAAAATCTTAAAAGATAAAATATTAGAAAAAATTAATGCTTATGCTGAGACTTTAAATTATGAAATGGCTAAAGAGTTAAAAGATGAATTAAATTTTATTAATATTATTCTTGATAAACAAAAAGTAGAATTACACGATTTTATAAATCGGGATGTTATTGGCTTTTATATCGATAATGGTCATATAGGTATTAATATTTTATTTATTAGAAATAATAAACTAATCGGTTCAAGAAATGAAATATTAACAATTAAAATCGATCCAGTAGAAGAACTCAATTATTATATAATGAATTTTTATATGCATAATGAAGTACCAAGAGAAATATTAGTAAATGATGAGGTAAATATTTCTTTACTTGGTGAACTTATTTCCACTAGTTTTGTAACTCCCCAAAAAGGTATTAAGAAAAAACTATTAGATATGTCTTATACTAATGCAAAGATTTATTTAGAAAATGAAATTAAGACAAAAATAAGAGAAGAGGAGCGTAGTGAAGGGGCTAATGAAGAATTAAGACTTCTTTTAAAGATGGATAATTTAAAAAGAATTGATGTTTTTGATAACTCCAATCTCTTTGGTTCTTTTTCCGTAAGTGGGATGGTTGTTTTTATTGATGGAAGACCAGCTAAAAATGAATATCGTAAATATAAAATAAGTGTTGATAAAAATGATGATTATAATACAATGAAAGAAGTTATCTATAGAAGATACTATAGGATGCTTTTAGAACATCAAATACCTCCTGATTTAATTATTGTCGATGGGGGAGTAAACCAAATTAATGCTTGTCTTGATACTCTTAATTCTTTAAATGTGCATATTAAAGTCGTGGGTTTAAAGAAAAATGATAAGCATCGTACCAATGAATTAATTGATGGTGATAATTATACAATTATTCCTTTAGATAAAGATAGTAATGTTTTTCATTATTTAACAAGAATGCAAGATGAGGTTCACCGTTTTACCATTAATTATCATAAAACCTTAAGAAGTAAAGGCAGTATTAGTAGCATTCTTGATGTTATAGAAGGAATAGGTAGTGTTAGAAAAAAAGAACTTATTAAAAAATATGGTAATTTAACTAATATTAAAAATGCCTCTTTAGAGGAGCTTAGTGAAATTATTCCTTTAAATGTTGCCAAGGAATTACAAGATTATTTAAAAGCTAGAGATGAAGATAAAAATAAAAAAGAAGAGAAATAAACTTATTGTTAATGAATTAAATATAGGTTATAATAGATTATAAATTTTATTTTAGGAGGAAATTTTATGACTGAAAAATGTGTAACAGGTTTTATTGCTTATATTGGTAGAGAACTTAATGCAAAAGATTTAGAAAAATTAATTTTTTATATTAATTTAAGAGATGATGAAGCAAAAGAAAAACATTTAAATATCAATTATTTATTACCAAATGATGAAGGTGTTATTTTTGGCACTTTTGGAAATGATCAAGATCTAAAAAATAATCATTTTTTAAAACATTTATCTTATAATTCTAAGCAAATATATTATGTATTAAACGATAATGAAAATGTTATTAAAACAGTTGCCGATAAATATCGAGATGATTATGATTTAAAAGAAGATAGTGACATAGTTCCTTATTTAATTGATGATTATGAAGAAGCTATTTTTACTATATTAGCTAATAAAGGCTTTGAAGGATCATATATTGCCTTTGATGCAAAGAAAAGCCAATGGGTAGGAATTAATATTGGGAGCAAAGATTTATTTTATGGTTTTACTAAAGTAAAAAACGAAATTGTGTTTTCGGATTGTAAAGATTTATTAGAAATTGTTTGTTCGGAAGTATTTAGAGTTCCTGATAATTGTACATATCTATATGATACATATTATAATTATCCCAATTTTGAAAATAAAAAGAGAAAACGTATATTTAAGAAAGACAAATAAAGATGGAGTTAAAGCAAGAAAATTACTTAATTGATTATTTAAAAAGAGGAAGTAAGTTAAATATTTCTTTATTTGCTGATCAAGCTTATTTTTCTAAGTTAAGTTTTATTAAATGTCAATATGATAATTTAAAATGGCAATTTTTTAATGAAAGCGATAACTGTCTTGCTATAGCTAAATATGATGTTTTTAAAAAAATAACAGATTGTGATTTAATTATTTATTATAGTTCTAAATTTTATAATAGTGAATTATTAAAAGGATTAATAGATATAGCTATGCAAGTATCTAAGAATAATGCTAAACATATAACAATCGGTTATGCATATTTAGATGAAGATAATGTTTTAAATCATCATATTGAAGTTTTAAATTATTATAATGGTGGAGAATTAAGTAAAGGAATAATGCCTCTTAATTTTCAAAGTAATATCTTATATTTAATTGAACAAGCTTTAATTGAATATGAAACTTATAAAGAAGATAATTTAATAAAAAGAAAAATTAAATTAAACTTTTAAAAGATTTTCTATATTATAACCATATAAAAAAATACCAATTGGTATTTTTTTGCTATATTTTTCCTTCTTTAAGTAATTTTTCCCAGCGATCGTGAACATAGGAATTGCCTCCTAAACTTAAATAACGGTCGTAAAGTTCAAAAGCGTTCTGTTTTTGAATTGGTGATTTTGGATTACCTTCTTCCGTATCATTTATAAAATTAACTAAAAACATCTTGATTAATTCCAATTCAATGTTGTTACGATTAGCTGTCGATACTTTTTCTAATCTTTCAATTTTTTGATCAATTGGTTTAAGTATTTTAGCCATAAATGATTTAAAGAAGGCAATAAGTCCCGCAATGGCACTAATAAATACACTTAAGAAAGTTATTATACCTGCTATTTGACCAAGTGAAATATTTTCTATATAAAACCCTTCTTTCAATTAATCTTCTTTATAATTTATGCTAAATATTAAAAATTAAATATTATATTTATCTTAGTTATTTAATGAGATAAGCATCTATAGAAAAGAAGTTAATTAAAAACTTCTAGTATTTTAAAATGTCTCAAAATAACTTTATCATCATCTTTTAGGGTATTTTTATTATCACATATCATTTTGACATCTTTAAATGATTTAATTTCTTCATAAGTAAATTCAATAAATAGTTTAAAGTTATCTTCTTTATCAACAATTAAAGCTTGATATTCTTTTGGTTTATATACTTTTGGACCACTATATTCAGGATACCATTCGGTTATTTTGGCATCTCTTTCACCTTTTATGATTTTTTCTAAAGCAAAGTCACTAAATTCATATATTAAGGCATTCTCATATTTAGAATGCTTTTTATTTTGATAACGTCGCATAGGTACTTTTATAGTTTCAATATCCTTCATTCCAATAAATAATAAATACTTTTGGACTCTTCTTAAATATTCTAATTCTTGTTGGCTATAAAATTGTTCTTCATCTTTAGATATCTGAAAAGATTCGGGTGAATTATAAAGTGATTTAACAACACTCTCAAAAGTGTGTGCGTGATTATGACCAACCACAAATTCCCTAATGTATTTGCCTTTTTCATTTTTACGATGCACTAAATGTTTATCGGTAAAAGAGTAGTAAAAACCCGTAAATGCTATATCTCCTAAAGCACTAACAAGATCTTGGTAAACATCTAATTGGTTTTTACATTCTTTTTCATTTAAGTATGATTTACCATTATAAAAGTAAACGTATTCTTGAACTAATCTTTCATCATCCCAAAAATAAGTAGGTAAATTATTCTTTTTAAATTTATCATATCTTTTTATAAATTTTTTATATTCTTTTTCTTCCATTGTTCTCCTTATCTTTAGTAATTTCAATATTTCTTGTTGTTTTTCTAAATTGTTCATCAATTAAAGAAAAGTAAGCATCTATGTTAGCGCCGATTTCTTCATTAATTTCGGCCATTGTTTTATTCATTAACAATTTTGGCGAAAGAGGATCTAAAACGTTATCTTCATTTCTAGCTAATTTATTTTTAAAAGTACTAAGTTCGTTAGTAATTACAGTAACTAATTGTTGATTAACAATATTACTTTCTAAGAAATTAATTATCTTATTTACTTCCTCAATTGTAATTATACCTTCACAAGAGATTGGTATGGTATATTTATTGTTATCAATTTCTTTAAATGTAGAAGTAGAAATATTTTGATAAGAACGATATTTTATTTTTATAGTATCACTTTTATATATTTCCAAAAAGTGCCATACATCATCTTCAGTTCGACATTCAAATATTATAGCAGAATTAAAATGACCTTGACATAATACTCGATAATCGCTAGCAGTCATACTGGAAGGAAACATCTTGTAATTAAATTCTTTATAATTTTCAATACAAATTCCGCGTAAAAACTTACAAAGAGAAGGTAATTTTAAATCTATAATTCCGTAATTAATGCAGTTATTTTTATTATAAAGATATTTGTCATAATGATCGTCGGAATTAAAATAACGTCTAGTTCCAAAAGTGCCATAAGTATATTTTTTTTCAAAGTAATTATCTTTTTTTTCATTTAAATAGTTAGTTTCATATTTATTACATAGTAATATTTGTTGTACTTTTGTTTCCCGCCAATCCATATTTTGGGTATATTTAACCGTAGTTTTATACCCATCACTAACTCCTTTAAACCAATTAGGTCTTTCTTTCTCAATGATTAAACCATATTCTCCGTTTTTAAAAGTTATCTTACTTAATACTAGTTCTCTATCACTTATTTTATATAAATTTTCTATCATTCTATTATTAGCAGTATAAGTAGTTTTAATAAGTTGGATAGAATGTGTATAAAAATCATCACCAAAATAATTAGCGAGAGAAGAATAATTAGCTGTATATAACGAATTATCTTTAGTATTAACTATTTCAAGAGAAAGTTTGCTAAAATCAAAGCTTTTAATATCATAGTTAGATAAATCAGAATCACCTAAAGTTATGTTAAATAATTTTACTAATTCTTTTAAAAATGTTAATTTATCTATTTTCTTATTTTCATATTCATCATTAATTTTTTTAATTTCATTAATAGCGTCCATAAAACCACCTCACTTAATTAACTATTATATTTTAAATATTTTTTTATTCAGGTTTTAGTAAAATATTGTTAATGTTTCACTTGCAGTTTTAAAACCGGCTTTTTCATATATACTTTTAGCTTTTATATTATTACTCCAGACATTGACTTCTAATTTACGGGCCTCTTTTTCTAAAGCCCATTTTTTAAAATATTCTATTAAAGAAGTAGCAATCCCTTTATTACGATAATTACTATCAACATAAATGGCTCCTAATCTAGCAGTAATATATTTATATGTTGGATCTGCTTGTTTAATTTTACCATATAAATAACCAACAACCTTTTCATCTTCTACAGCCACAATAAGTAATTTACTATCATCATTAATATAGTCATCATACATATTGGTAACCTCAAAATCTTCATCAATTCCTGGATCATATTGTTTTTCATCTTTTATTAAAAGAGTTAAATAATTATTTAATAATTCTACATCTTCATCTATAGCTTTTCTAATTACCATTTTTTATTCCTCCTACTTATAAATACCAAGTTCTACTATCAGATAACTTAAAATTACTATTATTATGCATTTTTATATTATTTTCTTTGATATATTTTTCTATTTCTTCTTTTGTTATATAGCCAAGAGAGTAGGGAATATTATCTTTACTTGAAATATATTCATCTCTTATACCCCTTAAAAATGGTATTCTATCATATAAATATATAACATCTGCCATATAAGATATGTTTTCATCATAAATTTTGGCTTTTTCAAATGTATAATTTTTTTCAATCTCTTCAAGTAAAGTAGAAAAATCACCACCATCATAGTAATCATTTTTATAATTTACAAGTTTTAAATTGGGTATACCATTATTTTTTTCATTTTTTTTGTATTCTACTTCAACTCTTATGTAATAACTAATACTCCTTAATCTAATTAATTTTTCAATATACATTTAAGTTACTCCGTTTCTTTTAATTTGTTAATATTTATATTATTTTTTACGTGCTAATCTCTTTTGTTTTATTGTTTCATAATATTTATTCCAAGCCTCATCATTTAATGGTAGTAAAGTAACCTCAATTTTCTTTTGAATTGAAATTAGGGCATTTGTTTGTCTTTCATTTGGCCTATGAGGAACATTTTCAAAATTTTCATATTTTTGAGTATATAATCCAATAGTTTCAGGATTAGATAGAATACCTTTTTTAGATATTGTTTGAATTGTAAATATTCTTAAATTTTTTTGTTTATAATCTTTAGCAAAAGTAATAGTGCATAAAACTCTACCTTGATAAATACTTTCAACTTTAATTTCTTTTTCTTCTTCAGTAATCTTTAAGCCTTCAGGTACTTTGGTAATTAAACCTTTTCTTTTATAATTTAAGTAATTAGTAACAATGTTTCTAATATTATCAAAAGCATTAATATCTTTTAAAGCAAATCTTTTTCTTTCTTCTTCTTGTTGATCGGCAATCTCATATTCTTTATCAAATTCCTCAGCTGCTTTTATATCTAAATCCTTTATTGGAACTTTATTATTTTGTAATAAGACATTGTTGTAAATATTTAATGAAGCCCCTAAAATTCCTATTATACAAGTAACATCACTTTCATAACCTTTTTGATGTTCGTCATCTTCTTGTATAAATTCAAATGATTTTCTTAAAACTTTGAATTCTTCTGAATGAAATTCGCTATCTAAAGCTAAATTTCCAGCCAATTTATAATGGAGGTTAATTTCTGAACCTATTCCTTGATAATCTAATTTATCATTTTCATCAAGTTGCCATATTAAATCATCTTTATATGTAACCAAAAGAGTTAAGTCTCTACCAGTATCCTTACATTGCTCAGTACTTTCAATATTCATATGAGTTAGGCTACTTGAAAATGAATCAGAAGCAATAATAATATCATAGTCACCTAAATGGTTTTTAACATATTTTCCTAAGCTTTGATTATTATCTTCCCTAAAAGTTATATCTAATCCTAAATATTTAGCAATATAAGGAGCATACTTATTTACCTGAAATCGATCTAAATATAATATTTTTAATTCTGATTTAGTATTTGGTAGAGGTAATCTATTAGGATTTATATAATCCGTGTATTCTACTTCTTGTTCTAATACTTGAGCATTATCAAGAGTCCTGTTTATTAAAGTATTTTCCATAATTCTATCAAAAATCGCTGTATATGATAGCTCTTCCGTTTTTAAATTTCTTCTATTTCTATTATCGCTTAAATATGCCGAAAATTCAGTATGATCAGGAAGATTATACTTACATAATGAAATTCCAAGTATATGATTAGTAAAACATAAATTTTTAATTTTCTCTTTTAATTCAACATTTTCTCCAAAGAAATAACAGCTAATACTTGAAAATGCTTGCAAAATAATATGATATTTATTTAATCTTTCGGGATATTTAGCAAAGTATTGATCTGCTCTAATAAATGATTTAAAATGATCAATGTTTTGAAATCCATATTTAATAAGTTCATCATAATCTTCATTACTTTCGCTTATTAACAACACATTTGCTGAATTTAATATTCTATCTTTATTTTCTTGTAATTCCTTTGCCTTTATTTCTTGATATAACTTAATATCTAAATTTTCAAAATAATCATTTACAGTATTACCAGCAACATCTAATAATTTTTCTCTTAAAGTTCGGTTTTCTTCTTTAATAAAATAATCAAGTGTAA
>CANRDM010000009.1 GCA_947629365.1 uncultured Bacilli bacterium | reverse complement strand
TCTCAATAATTCTTTTGCATTTAATTCAACCATAATTTTTCTCCTTTCCGAAGAAATTATTATAGGACATTTTCACTGAATAACCACTTAAAAAAATAGATTCATTTTTAAATCTATTTTCATTAGGACATTTTCATTTAAAAATTGGTTTTAAAAAGCGGACATTTTCACTCGATAGTCACAATTAAATTGAATTAATAATCATATCTTTTATTACTTCGTGAGCTCGATAATTAAAATATAAACTATTTTTATCTAAATAATATTCTTCATTTTTAGCTAAGTCACTTATATTTATAAATATTACATCATATTTAATAGCTATATTAGCAAGATAAGAATTTAAAATAATAACATTACTTTTACTTAAATATTTATTTTCATAAAAACTAATTATAATTATTTTCCCTTCACAAATATCTTTTAAACTACATATAAAATTATCATATTGATTAATAAAATTATTAATAGCTTCTTTACTTAAATCATTAGTTATTGCCATTTTAGCTAATTCTTCTTCCCCAAAAGCTACCGTTAAAATATCAGCTTTATGAATTAATTGTTTAATATTTAATTTATCTTCTTTAGTTTTTTTATTTACATTTAAATCATTAATAATATTTTCTAATTTATAATTTTTATAAGCATAACTATTATTATAACTTTTAAGTATTTTTTTACTTTCAAAATATTCTCTTAAATAATCATTATAACTAATACCATCTATTTGATAACTTGTTTCACCACTGGCAATACCATCTCCTAATGCAACAATATTTATCTTGCTTTCTCGATTAAAAAAATAAATAAAATAAGCAATTATAATACTAATTCCAATAATTAATATTAATTGATACTTTCTTCTCAAAAAAATCACCTTAAAAAAAATGTAGTTTCTACTACATTATATTTCTTCTAATTTTATTTTAGCACCGACATTACTTAGTTTATGAATAATATTCTCATAGCCTCTTAAAATATAATCAATATCGTAAATAGATGTTGTACCTTCTGCAATTAAAGCAGCCAGAATAAGGGCAGCTCCTCCTCTTAAATCTGTGGCGTGAATTTCAGTTCCCACTAATTTTGCTTTACCATAGATAGTAGCTTTTAAGCCATCAACATCAATTTTCGCACCCATCTTTTGTAAGTATGGATAATGACCAACTCTATTTTCCCAAATTGTTTCTTCCATTTTACTTATGCCTTCTGCTTGAGTTAATACTACACTCATTGGTTGACCTAAATCTGTTGGAAAACCAGGATATACTTGCGTTATAACAGACACTGGTTTTAATTTATCAGTTTTATTTAAAATAACGGCATTACCTTCAAATTTATATTTAACACCCATTTCATTTAATTTATCAAATAGAGCTTGATTATGTTCTTTAACAATACCTTCAACTTTTAAATCTTTGCCTAATAAAGCTCCGACTAAAATATAAGTCCCGGCTTCAATTCGATCAGGTATAACTTTAACGGAAGCACCATTTAATTTAGTAACACCATCAATAATTATTGTATCCGTACCAGCCCCACTTATCTTAGCTCCCATATTATTTAGAAAATCCATTATATTAACAATTTCCACTTCTTTAGCAGCATTATGAATAATAGTTCTTCCTTTAGCATAAACCGCAGCAAACATTATGTTTATTGTTGCACCAACTGAGGCAAAATCAAGAGTAATTTCTGCTCCCTTTAATTCATCGGCTTTAATAGTGTATTTATGACCTCTTTTAGTAAACTTAGCCCCTAAGGCTTTAAAACCTTTTAAATGCAAATCAATAGGTCTTGAACCAATATTACAACCACCAGGAAAATACATTTCTACTCTTTTATATTTGCCCAGCAAAACACCCATAAAATAATAAGACGCTCTTAATCTAACACTTAATTCTTGCGTTATTAAAACATTTTTTAAATTAGTCGTATCTATTTTTATTTCACTACCATTTTGATTTATGTCACAATTTAAATGTTTAACAATATCAAATAAAGCATCTCTATCAGTTATATTAGGTACATTCTCAATTGTACTTACACCATCAGCTAGTAAGGCAGCAGGAATTAATGCTACAGCACTATTCTTGGCTCCCCCAATAGTAATTGTGCCACTAAGTGTATGTCCCCCATCAATAACTATTCTCTCCATTATATACCTTCTTTACCTATAGTAAATTATATTTCTACTATTATTTATGTATTAATTATATTTTTGGTACCTATTAAATATTATAAATACCTATTTTTTTACTCGTCATCCCTAAGATAATCATACTTTATTTTACAGGTATTTGTCAATAAGAGAATTCCTTTTTCAAGGGCATTTAGACAATATTTTATAAAAAAAGCTAATATAACATTAACTTTCTCTTATATTACTAATTCTTATTTCACTTGGGCTTATCATATCATTAGTTAAATATGATACAACCATCAAATAAACAAGAACTATCTCTAATAATATTAATATAACATTAAATAATATAAACGTTTTCTTATTTATAAACATAATAATTAACTCTTTCTAAAATATACTGAACAAACATCTTTTTCTCTAATTGTAGCTCTAGTTATTTTATTTCCATCATCATATAAAAGAGTTGAATTATTTAAACAAGAATATCCATTATATGTATAACCAGATGAAGGAATACTTTCAGTTAATTTAAAAAAACTTTCATCTTCATCTGATTCTACAAAAACAAGCAAAGTATAATCATAATCATCGATGTACATTCTTCCTACTTTAGCTTGAATTAAAAGAGCTCCTTCTGTATCTTGATAATAATACGCTCTTGAAGTAAATATATTAGCTATTAATATAGTTATCACAAGTCCCACTGAAGCAATAATTAAATATCTATTTCTTATTTTAGGATTATTTAAATCTCTATTATATTTTTCTTTTAATAATCTTCCTACTTCTTTAGCATCTTCGACATAGTCATCAATTGTTTCAATAATTTTCTCTTTCAAAATATCAACTCACTTATTCTAATAATATTTTGATAATTATTTAACAATTTTATTCAATTTATTATCTAAATATATAAAATATACCTAATATAATTAATAAAAATATTCCCATTAGATTACCATATATACCTAGTTTAGATGCTCCATATTTACCAATAAGCAGTCCAAAGTAAGTAAAAGAAGTTGCACAAATACTAAAAATAGTACTAGATAAAATAATATTATCGGTTATAGCAAATAAACCAATACCAGTTGAAAAACTATCTAAACTAACAGAAATAGCAATTAAAATGAGATTAATTAAATTTAAGTTTAATTCTTTACTATCTTTTTTTAATAATTCTAATATCATTTCAATTCCTATAAATATTAAAATAACCCCTAATAAAAAGTTAGCATTTATATTTAATATATTAATTATTTTCTCGCCTAAAATATTACCTATTAAAGGCATAAAGAAATGAAGTATTCCCACAAGTAAAGTAAATAATATAATATTTCTTTTACTTATATTACAAGAACCAATTCCTAGAGAAACAGAAAAAGTATCCATTGACAAAGATACCCCAATTAAGATTAATGAAAATAAAATGGACACTTAAATCACCCTAATAAAATATATTTTAATTATTTAAAATTATTAATAAGTTTTTTAGCATATAAATCATATTCTACATCGCTAATATCTTCTTCTTCATCTAAAAGACATAATGGAGGAAATAAGACACACCACCAATTATTACCTTCTCCAGAACCTAAAGTTATTACCAAGCTTTCATAATTACCAGCATCATACTTAATACCTTTATATTCTTTAATAGGAAAGTAATTATTACCATAACTTATATCATACTGTACATTATAATTACTTACAATATTATCTATTTTATCTAAATTATTCTTTATTTTATTTCTAGCATCTTCAATATTATTACTATTACCTATTATTTGATATAATTCTTTTTCTACTTTGTCTTTTATTTCTAATTTTAATGTTTGATCTTCTAATTTATTACTATTACCTATTATTCTAAATCTAATTGCATCTTTAGGTATTAATATCTTTTCTTTTTCATTAATTCCTATACTTATAACTATCCCTATAAATAATATTATAATTATCTTTTTCATTTCTTCACCTAATTTATATTGATAACTATTACTTTATTTTATTCATTTTAATGTTAATAACTTAGTAGTTTTCAACACTAAAAAAGAGAAAGTATCGCTACTTTCCCAAAGAGTTAAGTCTATGAGGTTTTTACGAGTTTTCCTTCTCGCACTACTATGGAGCAATTACGAATGGATCGGTAGAAGTACCTTCACCATCAATGATCAAAGCTTCCGAAGAAAGATAGAAGATCGGGCGAGCGACACCGTTCCCATCAGTCACATCCGTTCTCCAAACTTTACTATTTTGCATAATGTATAAGCACTGTCTAAAGGGGGCCTCCTCAGCAGCTTGTCCAATCATCAACCACTCGCCTACCATCCAGCTTGGAGATACCGCACCATTGTTGTTAACATATAGCCAATTCTTAGAACAATCTTCAGAAGATGACCTGAAGCAATTAGAATCGCTACCACTATTGGCATAGTAATAATCAGAAACTGTCATCAATCCAATCTTCGCACTATCCGTTTTTAAAGAATTCTCAGAAAGACATAATAAACTTGCTGCTTCATTACAATCATTCATCTTAAGGTCACCCAATGGCCAAGAATGATCTATAATCTTATCTTGCCAATCGTCAAATAAACTAGTTAAAAAGTCACTTCCATTAATAGAATTATATAAAGAACTAGCATTCCACGGAACATTCTTATCATGCATAGGATGCCATTTATAGGATATAGATAAAGCCTTATTTTTAATCAACTTTATTTCGCCCGCTTCGGTTATTCCTATAATTCGATATATATAATCGTTATCCGTTATTCCACTTTTACATTGAGATACATTATCATATCCAAAACATACAAAGTTTTTAACAACATTATCACATCCACCATTCGCAGCATTACATTGTCCGACAAATCTATACATATTGCCAAAAAGTTCATCACTTAAACCAGTCGGAGTTTTACCTTTAAATATATCTCTAATTATATCATCTCTAGTCATTATTTTCTTTTTCGTTGCAATATTTAAACTTGAACTATTCGTTACCCTTCCTGAGTTATCTGTTACTATCCCTATTACTGTATATGTTGTTCCATCCTTTGATACGCTCATCGTACAGCTTCCATTAGTATCTGCTGTTCCTTTTTTTATTTCACTTCCACTTGTTGCTTGACATTCCCTTTTTGATATTCCACTGGCATCTTCACCACTTACAGTTACTGTTATACTATTTGTTGTAACACTTCCACTTGTTACATTTGCGGTTGGATTTTTGGTATCTAATTTTATTATCTTAGATGACACCGTTGATTCATTTCCTGCTTTATCTTTTACTTTGAAATTGACTGTATGATTCCCTTCTGTACTATTTACTAAAGTATAACTTTGATTTGTTAAGGTTGTTGATGTATTACTATTGTAACTACAACTACTACCTTCATATATACAATATCCTTCCATATTGGTTTCTGTTATACTTGCATTATATTTTATTCCTGTTTTATGGGTATAATCTGCACTACTACTTAATGTTTGATTTGTATCTGCTACCCCAGTTAATGTAAATGTACTTATTACTGGTTTTGTTCTATCTACCGTTATTTCTTTTGTCTTAACCGCTGATACATTATTTGCTTTATCTTTGATATATACATATTTTGTCTTTTTACCATCTGTACTATTAATATTTATTGTTGTTGGTTTTGTACTTATTTCTTTCCAATCTGTACAATTACTTGTATCACTAAAGCAATATTGTACTACATCAGTATCTGAATACGTTAATTCATATGCTAAATTCTCATATTGATATGTAAAGCCATTTGTTAAATTAGCTCCAGTACTAGTTTTACCTGTTATATCAAACTTAGTTATCACTGGTGCTGTGTTATCTTTATCAAAGTATAAATCACAATAAATTGTCTTATTACTATTTACTGTTATTAAACCATTTATACTTCCTTTTGTTAATTCTTGTACAATAGGTATGGGTGTAATATTTTGATCATTATAACTTTTACATACTGACTTTGTTGTATTAAGTAAATATCCACTTGTGGGAAAGGTTGCATCACTTACTGATACATAATCTTTCTTTCCTGTAGTTTGTTCTTTATATATATTAAATTCTTTTCTTTCTACTTTTATTACTTTACTTTTTTCTATTACACTAGTATCTTTCTTTAATACTAAAAATACATTTAATATTGTTAATAAAACTATTAATATTATAAAAATTACTCTTTTATTTTTTATCATAGCTATACCCTACTTTCAGTTGAAAGTATATCACAAAAAAATTAAATTGTCACTATGTTTAGATAATTTATCTAAACATTTTAAATAGAAAAATGTCACTATATGTAGAATAATTGACTTAGGATGGTGGCTTTTATGATTACTTTTGAAGAATTAGATAAAATATATTATATGATCTCTAGGAACGTTAAATACTATAGATTAAATAACAATTCGAAGTATGCTGATAAATATGGAAGAATTAGTCAAGAACGACTTGCAGAACTTTGTGAACTATCTCGTTCTACGATTGCTAATATTGAAAGTGAAAAGGTAAATCAAACTTTTTCTATTGCAGTTATTGCTACAATTAGCAAAGTATTAAATATTCCTTTTGAAGAATTTTTTAAAGAACACGAATTTTCAAAATAAAAAAGACATTGTATTTAAACAATATCTAATTTCTGAATTAATAATTTTTGAACTATCTTAGCGTATTTTAAATTATTCTCATTTGTTTCTGATAGTATAATAACTAAGCCACTACAATCTATTGAAGTAATAATAGGAAGAATTGTAAAATAAGCATTTATTCCTAACTTAATATCTTTATTAGTTGATATATAATTTTCACGGTCATCAATTAAATTTTTAAAATAATCATCTAATTTTTTATCTTGCATTTCTTTTAAGTTAGAACTTGTAGCAATTACTTTTTCTCTATCAGTAATTATAATACTTAAATTACAACTATCATAAATTATATTACATATATTTTGACTAGTATCTTTAATATTTTCTACTTGAGAATATTTTTTTATTATTATTTGATTATCAGAAGTATATATTTCTAATGGTTCACCATCTCTTATACCTAGATTATATCTTATTTCTTTTGGCACTACTATTCTTCCAAGTTCATCGATTCTTCTGGTAATTCCACTTTTACTCATTATAACTACACACTCCTTTTTATAGTGTGGTTAGTTTAAAAATAATTATACGAATATCTTTATTCGTGCCAAAAACGTGCAGCTTTCAGCAATTATTCGTGCCAAAAATGTGTAACATCTGTCAATTATTCGTGCCAAAAACGTGCAACCGCTTGATTTTATCTAGGTTTTTTGATATGTTATATTTAGGTGAGTTTGATGAAGAGAAAAATATATCAAGAATTAATTAATTGGAAAAATAATGAAAATAAGCCATTACTTGTTTTAGGTGTTAGACAATGTGGAAAAACTTATATTATTGATGAGTTTTGTAAAAAAGAATTTAAACATTATTGCTATGTTAATTTATTTAGAAACAAGGAAATAATAGAACTTTATAATTCTAATAAATCTTCAAGTGAAAAATACAAAGAATTAAAATTAATTTTAAGTTTTGACTTTGAACAAGAAGATTCGATTATATTTATTGATGAAATTCAAGAATCAGAAGAATTAATATCTGAACTTAAATATTTTTGTGAAGAACATAGCAATGTTAAAATTATTTGTGCTGGCTCACTACTAGGTGTTAAACTTAAACGCAGTCATTTTTCTTTTCCGGTTGGCAAAGTAAGAATGCTTAAAATGTTTCCAATGGACTTTGAAGAATTTTTATGGGCGATGAACAAAGAAGATTTAGTAGATCATATCAAAGACTGTTTTATAAATAACAAAGCAATGAACGAACCATTACATAGTATTGCTATAAGATTATATCGAACTTTTATAATAAGTGGAGGTATGCCTGAAAGTGTTTTAAGTATGATAAATGCAAGTGAAGATTATACCAAATATAATGAAAATTGTTTAAATGATATTATAGAATCATACTTTAATGATATGAAAAAATATGTTATTTCTGATGTTGAAACTTTAAAAATAAGAAGATTATATAATTCTCTTCCTAATCAGCTTTCTAATGAATCAAAGAAATTTCAATATTCTAAAATAGAAAAACAAGCCAGAAAAAGAAATTATGAATTACCTCTTGATTGGTTAATTGCTAGTAATATGGTCATTACTGCTAATAACGTAACATTACCAGAAATTCCTTTAGAAGGTTTTAAAGATCCTGAAACATTTAAAATATATTTAAGTGATGTAGGTATACTTAGAAACATTTTAAAAATTAAAATGATTGATATATTAAATGATAATATTTCTTTATACAAAGGAGTTATTACAGAAAACTATGTTGCTAATCAACTAATTACTAATGGTTATAATTTATACTATTGGAAAAATAATAATGAAAGTGAGATAGATTTCTTATTATATAATAATGATGGTATTATCCCAGTAGAAGTAAAAGCGGCAGACAATACAAAATCTAAAAGTTTAAAAATATATATGGAAAAATATAAACCACCATATGCAATAAGAATAAGTACTAAAGATTTTGGCTATGACCAAAACACTAAAATTAAATCTATTCCTTTGTATGCTGTATTTTTAATATAAAAAAGTTATCGACCTAAAAAATGGTTGATAACTTTTTTATTAATTATCTTTTATAGCAAGTAATAATTTAACTAAATAATAAACATAATGTTTAGGTAAACCTTTATAATATAGAGTAATTATTATATTATTATGTTGATATTTTAAATTAAATTTATTAGAAATATTTAATGTTTCAAATAATAATTTATCTCCTTTAATAGTACTTGATAATTCTTCTGGTAAAATAATTTCTATATATCTATCTGTTGTATTAATTCTATCAATATTAAGCATCTTACAAAGATTAGTAAACCATTCTTCATACATATATATTTCTAATTCTTCATCAATTGCTCCGAAACGATCAATAAGTTCTTCTTTAACACTTTCTAATTTTTCAAAAGAATCAATTTCATTAATTTTTTGATGAATTTCTATTTTAACATCTTCATCAACAACATAATTATCTTTAATATGGGTTGATACTTCAATTAAATTGTTATTTTCATCATCTTCCTCTTCCACATATTCACCCTTGGCTTTTTTAAGTTCATCTTCAATCATTTTAGTATATAAAGAAATACCTACGGCATCAACAAAACCTGCTTGTTCACTACCAAAGATATCACCAGCTCCTCTTATAGCTAAATCGCGCATTGCAATTTTATAGCCACTTCCTAAGTTAGTAAACTCTTTAATCGCTTGTAATCTTTTTATGGCAACATCATTAAGCATTTTTTTATTATCATATAATAAATATGCATAGGCCACTTTATCACTACGACCAACTCTTCCTCTTATTTGATAAAGTTGCGATAAACCAAAACGATCAGCATCATAAACAATTAAGGTATTGGCATTACCAATATCAATACCATTTTCAATAATTGTCGTACAAACTAAAATATCATATTTATAATTAACAAAATCATCCATAATTGATTCTAGATCTTCTTTATTCATTTGACCATTTGCAGAAGTAATTCTTGCTTCTGGTACTAAATGGGCTATTTTATCAACTATTTTATCGATATCTTCAATACGATTATATAAAACAAATACTTGTCCTTTTCTTCCTAATTCTTTATAAATAGCGTCTTTTATTAATAAATCATCTTCATTTACAACGTAAGTTTGCACAGGATATCTATTAACTGGTGGGGTATCAATAATAGATAAATCTCTAATTCCTGATAAAGCCATTTTAAGTGTTCTTGGAATTGGGGTAGCTGATAAAGTTAAAACATTAACATCATTTTTAAACTCTTTTATTCTTTCTTTATGTTTAACCCCAAATCTTTGCTCTTCATCAACTACTAAAAGACCTAATTTTGAAGGTTTAATATCATCACTTAAAATACGATGTGTTCCCACTAAAATATCCAATGTTCCTTTTTCTAAATCCATAAGAATTTTCTTAACTTCTTTAGGAGAAGTAAACCGATTTAAAAGAGCAATATTAACAGGGATATCTTTAAATCTTTCTTTAATAACATTATATTGTTGTTTAGATAAAATAGTTGTAGGACATAAATACATTGTTTGTTTATTATTAATAACAGTTTTAAAAATAGCTCGCATAGCAACTTCTGTTTTACCAAAACCTACATCCCCACATAAAAGACGATCCATTGGTACAGCACTTTTTAAATCTTTATTAATTTCATAAATAGCTTTCGTTTGATCTTTAGTTTCTACATAAGGAAAACTTTGAGCAAATAATATTTCTTCTTCATAATCTTTATAAGCATCTCCTTTAATAGAAATTCTTTTTTGATAAAGATCTAATAATTCTTTGGAAATATCTTTAGCTTTAGCTTTAATATATGTTTTAGTTTTAGCCCAACTAGGAGAATTCAATTTATTTATTTTGGGTGCTGCGCCATCTTTACTTGTATATTTATATATACTATTTATTTTCTCTACAGGAATATATATTTTATCATTACCATCATATAATATTCTTATATAATCTTTATCAAGACCATTTTTACTTAAAGTTACAAGTCCATCATATATACCAATACCATAGGCAAGATGAACAACATAATCACCTTTTTCTAAGTCATTATAACTTTTTATTTTCTTGCCAATATGTAAATTATTCTTATATTTATATTCTTTATTAATAGTAATACCTATATCATATTCACTAATACATACTAATTTATTTATAATAAATCCTTTTAATATTTTTTTCTTAATTATTTTAGCATTAGGTATTATTTCTTTAATCTTTTTAATTTCACTATCTTTCGATAAATAAAAATATACATCATAGTTATCTTTTTCCCATTTATATACTGTATCTTTTAAATATTCATAATTTTCATTAAAGTTAGGAGTTTCTAAAATATTTTGATCTGTTATATTATTTATATTATCAATATATAAAGTATATGTTGGTTTAATATCATCAAAATCATACATATATTTATCATTTTCATTATTATTTTGTTGATATTCAAGTATTTCTTCACATAACTTTTGATATGCAACTTTAATTTGTTCAATATTTAAAAATATAACTATTGCATCTTTTAAATAATCATACAAAGAATTTTTATCATTAGTTTCTATTTCTTTAAATGGTTTAAGAGTAATATTATCAATTTCTTTAATAGTTCTTTGCGTATTTTCATCAAAATAACGAATTGACTCTATTTTATTACCAAAAAACTCTATTCTTATAGGATGCTCTTCATTAATGATATATATATCTATAATAAACCCTCTTAAAGAATATTCACCACTCATAGTAACAATAGATTCTCTATTATATCCAAAATCATCTAAGATATTAATTAATTCATCTCTATTTATTTCTGTATCTTTATTTAAAATATAATTATTTTTAGTATTTATACTAGGTAAATATTTTAAATAACCCATTAAATTAGTAACAATTATATTTTTTTTATCTTTTAAATTATCTAAAACATTTAATCTTTCAACGGCAAATTCTGGTGACATTGCCACAACTTTAGAGGTAATGAAATCATCCATTGGAAATATATAAGTATTATCTAAATGATTTTTAATTGTATTATATAATTTATTACCTTCATATAAATTACTAGTTACAAAAAGAATATTTTTATTTTCTTTTTTAAATAAATTTTCCACGTAAAAAGCAATTAACTCATTAGTTAACCCATATGTTATACTGCCATTAGAAAAATTAAAATAACTATCTAAGTTCATAAAACCTCTTTAATCTTTATAATTAGAAATGGTATAATCAATATCTTTATTAATAAATAAATCAATGACTTTTAAGTAAGCATTTATGTTATTATTTATTAATTCTTCTTCAGCTTTAGTAAATTTTCCTAAAACATATTTATCAGTTGGAATCGCAGAATTTTTACCAATGCCTATTTTAAGTCTGCCAAATTCTTCTGAATTTAATTCATTAATAATAGATTTTATGCCATTATGCCCTCCAGATGAAGAATTCTTTTTAACTTTAAAAGAAGCAATTGGTAAATCTAAATCATCGTGAATAACTAAAATATCTTTAACATCTATTCTATAATATTTACATAATTTAGCAACCGCTAAACCAGATAAATTCATATAAGTCATTGGTTTTACAAATAAAACATCTTTCTCTTCATCTTTATAAATATAAGCTTCCATTTTTACTTTCCAATTAACTTTTCCTAAATATTCATCAATAACTCTAAAGCCTAAATTATGCCTAGTATTTTTATATTCTTTTCCAACATTTCCTAAACCCACAACTAATTTCATTACTTCAACTCCTTAAATAAATTTTGATATGTTTTTAAATTTTCAATACATATTTCATTTGCTATCTTTATTCCAAGCAAAGCATCTTTTACACATTTTACTAAAACAATATAAGGTAAATCGCTCTTTTTAGTAGTAATTAAAACCATATTTTTAACTGGTAATTTATATTTAATAGCATAATTTATTATTTCATCTAAGCGATTAGCTCGGTGAACTAAATAAAACTCTCCTTTGGTATTTAAATGTCTCGTAGCAATTTGAAAAATATCTTCTAAAGTAATTTTGACTTCGTGCCTTGAAATACTTAGTGATAAATCGTTATTAATAAAATCTTCATTATCAACTTTAAAATACGGCGGATTACAAGTAATTATATCATATTTTTTATCTTTCAATAAGTTTAAATGATTTTTTATATCATCATTATATAATTTTATTTGGTTATCTAAATTATTATATTTAATACTTTCTATTCCTAAATCATATATATCTTTTTGAATTTCAATGGCATCAATTAAGGATGTTGTTTTAGTTGATAATATTAAAGGAATGGATGCATTACCACTACACAAATCTAAAATACTTTTGACTTTACTATTAATAATAACATATTCCGCTAATAAAATTGAATCAAGAGAGAATTTAAAACTGTTTTGATATTGATATATTTTAAGACCATAGTCAAACAAATCATTTAATACTTTATTTTTCATTTATTTCATCTTCTATTTTAGGTAAAAATATCTCTTCTTTATTACTACCAATTAATACTTTAAAACTACGATTTAAAATATCAATACTTATAACTTTTCCTTCCCCATTTGGTGTTTTATAAATATCACCAACATTAGGCATACCTGGTAAACATTCTAAATAATTATCATTTTCATATTGTAAACAACAAAGTAAACGACCACAGACTCCATTAATTTTAGAAGGATTTAAAGCTAGATTTTGGTCTTTAGCTAAATTCATTGAAATAGCATCAATTTTATTTAAGAATCTTGCACAGCATAGTTTTTGACCACAGACACCAACTCCCCCAATTTCTTTAGCTTTATCACGGGCCCCAATTTGCCTTAATTCAATTCTTGTATGATAGATGGACGCAAGTTTTCGCGCTAATTCCCTAAAATCTACTCTTTCATCTGAAGTAAAAGTAAATAACAATTGAGAACGATCAAAATTAAAATCAGCGCTGATAACAAACATATTTAACCCAAGTTCTTTAACTAACTCTCGGCATTTAAGAAAAGCTTCTTCTTTTTCTTTTAATAATTCATAATATATTTCAGTGTCTTCCTCCGTAGCTTTTCTTAAAATATATTTATATTCTTCATCATCTTTTAATTTTATATCTTCATTTTCAATATTTAATATTTTCCCATATTGTTGGCCTTTTTCGGTTTCAACAATTACATAGTCATCAATATTATATTCATCCTCACTGACAAAATAATATTTTTTATTATTTTTTTTAAAGATTACATTATAAAGTTTCATTATTTATCGCCTCAATTTCTATTACCATTTTATCTAATAATAATTCAAGATTAACATTAAAATTAACTTCTTTTAATAATTCTATTAATAAATTAATCTTTTTCTTTAAATTATCTATTGTCAAATTATTTAGATAACTAAATTCTTGATCAATCGTTATATTTAAATATTTTGCTTCCAAAATATTTTGATATATCGCCATCATCATTTTTAATATAATCTTAATATCTTCTTTTTCTAAAGAACTAAGATATATTCTATTATACAAGATTAATTCTTTTTTTTCCATTTCTATTTTTTGTAAATAATTATTTAAAATACTTTTTAGGTTTTGATATTTTTCATCATCAATATTAAAACTTTCATATTGATTTGTAGAAAAATTACAATTTATTTGTTGACATCTACTACTAATGGTAGGAATTATAGCATTATTTTCACTAGTTAGAAAAAAGCCAATTACTTCGCCATCAGGTTCTTCTAAAAATTTTAACATTGTATTGGCAGCTTCTTTATTCATCTTTTCAGCATTCATAATAATATATATTGATTCTTTTGTATATAAACTATTTTTAGAAAAAAGATTTTTTAACTCTAATATCTGACCTTTTTTTATCATATCACCATCTGGATAGATAATTTTTAAACTAGGTAAATTATTTAAATCAATTAAATGACATAAAGAACATTTATTACAATTATCACTATACTCATTAACGCAAAAAATGTTCTTTATAACATTTAAAAGAACTTCTAAACATTTATTTATATTATTAGTTGAAATTAAATAAGCGTGAGCTAATTTCCCTTCATCATAATATGTTATTAATTTTTCTAACTCACTACAATTTATATTAACCTCCTAAGCTAATAGATAAAGAAGCGCAAATAATGATAATAAGCCAGGAGCTCCTAAGATTGTCGTAATACTAATAGTAAAAATATTTAGAGGTAAATATATGCCCACATTTTTTAACATAATATTTATGCCATAAATAATACCAAAAGCAAAGACTATTTTTCTTAAGATTACTCCTAACTTTATTTTCATTTAATCACCTAGTAAATTATATTTATTAAAAATATCATTTATTCGGAAATTCTTTTACGATCCTCTAATGCTTTATCTAATGTTATTATATCAAGATAATCTATTTCTGCACCCATAGGTAAGCCATAAGAAAGTCTTGATATTGTTACATTTTTCTTTTCAAATATTTTTTTTATATAAAGAGTTGTTGTTTCGCCCTCAATTGACGATTTTAAAGCAAGAATTAATTCAGGATGGTCTAGTGATTCAACTCTTTTAACTAAAGATGAAATATTAATATCTTCTGGTCCAATACTATCCATTGGAGATATTAAGCCATTTAAAACGTGATAAACACCTTTATAATTACCCACCTTTTCAAAAGAAAAGACACTTTTATAGTCTTCAATAACACAGATTAAATTTTTATCGCGGTTGGGATTATCACAGATGTTACAAATTTCATTCTCTGTTAAATGTCCACAAATTTTACAAGGATGTAAGTTTTTCTTGGCTAATATAATATTATCAGCAAATTCATTAGTGTCTTCTTCATTTAAAGTAATCGTGGCTAAAGCCATTCTTTCAGCTGATTTTTCACCAATACCTGGGAGTCTCTTATAAAAATCAATTAATTTTTGTAATAATTCCGGATATATCATTTTACATCAACCCATCCAAAGCACCAGCATATTGACCTAATTTATCATTCATTGCTTCGTTAATTTTAATGAAAGCATCTTTTGTAGCAATTTGAATCATATCTTCTAATATTTCTTTATCATCTTCATCAATAATACCATCTTTGATTATTTTTACATCTTTAATTACTCTACCACCAGTAAAAGTTATTTCTACCCATTCGCTTTTACCAGTAAATTCCATTTTTTCTAGTTCTTCCTTTTTTTGAGTAATTTCTCGTTGCATTCTTTGAGCTTGAGCCATTAAATTTTGCATATTCATCTATCTTCACCTCCTAAACAATTTCAACTTTTTCTTTATCAAAAACATCATTGATAACTAATTCATCTTTCTTTTCTATTTCTTCTATATATTCATAAACTTTTTTATTCTTCAAGTTTATTATATATTGTTCTTTTTCTTTTTGCCATTTATCTTGAGTTAAAAAAATTATTTTATAAACTTCATTCATTTCTTTAGCAATAAATTCTTCAATTTCTTTTAACATTTGATTAGCTGGACCTTCATTATGATCATTATTAACACAGAATATCATATTCTTATCTGATGATGCCACCAATGTACTGTCAATTAAAATACCTTTAATTTTACCAGAAATATTCGGTGATTCCATTAGTTTATTAATTTTAACCTTATTATCTTCTAAAAATTTCTTTTGCGCGTTACAAAAACAATTATTAATTCTTGTATTGATTAATTCATCTAAATTATCGTTCTTCTTTATTTTTATTGGTTCTTTTTTTTCTTGGGTTATTTTTTCATTTTCAGGCTTATTAATTGGTTCACCATTTTGACAAAATTCAAGTAAAGTCATTTCTAAAATCGTGTAAGAATCTATATTAATATTTACTTGATTAATACTTTCAATTAGATTAATTATCAATTTTTTATAATCACCAAATGATAGTCTTTTAAATTTACCAGTTAGTTGCATATTTTTAGCTCTTGATGCTACTATATCAACAATTCTTTTTACTAAAGTTTTATAATCATAAGCTTTTTTTCTAAAATCATCAATATATTCTAAGCAGGTTTTAATGTCATTAGCTTCAATTACATCAAGTAAATCTTCAATCGTTTTCTTAGAAATAATTTTAATATGTTCTTCCACAAATTCTAAAGCTATTTCCTCATTACTCTTTGATAGTTGATCTAATAAACTCAAAGCATCTCTCATTCCACCTTCAGCAATATTAGCAATTTCTTCTAAAGCATCATCCGAAACTTTGATTCCTTCTTTATTACTAATTTCACGAAGACGACTGATAATATTATTAATATTAATCTTTTGAAAATCAAAACGTTGACATCTTGAAAGGATCGTAATAGGTATATTTTCAACATTTGTTGTAGCTAAGATAAATATAGAATGTGCTGGTGGTTCTTCTAAGGTAAGTAAAAGCGCATTAAAAGCACTTTGAGTTAACATATGAGCTTCATCTATAATATATACTTTATATTTCCCATTAGTTGGAGCTAGTTTAACATTATCAATAATCTCTCTGATGTCATCAACTCCATTATTAGAAGCGGCATCTAACTCAATAATATCCGGATTTTCATTGAAGTGCACACAAAAATCACACTTTTCACACGGATTTGCCCAAGTAGGTTCAGCACAATTTATTGCTTTAGCAAACACTTTGGCAGTAGTGGTTTTTCCAGTTCCTCTAGGCCCAGAAAAAATATAAGCGTGTGAAATCTTATGATTAATAATTGAATTTTTCAATGTATTAATAATGTATTCTTGTCCAATAATATCATCAAAATTTTCCGGACGATATTTTCTATATAAGACCTTGTAATTCATATGATGTAATTCCTTTCAACATTCATTATATCACAAATAGCGGACAATTATATATTATTTATCGTAATTCTTTAAAAAATTTATCAATAATTTTTTGATATATTTCTAACAAAGTTATGTCTTCAATTTTTATGAACATATGTTTGTAATTCGTTATTTGTTTTTTATCTAATAAATAATAAACTTTACTTAATCGACATTCTTCAATTATTTTTTCACACATTTCACAAGGATATAATGTAACATACATTTCACAGCCATCTAAACGCCAATCTTTTATTTTTTTTTCGGCTTTTCTAATTGCATTTATCTCCGCGTGTCCTAGAACATTATATTTTTTTTGTCGATCATTATGTGCTCTGGCAATTACTTTATTATTTTTAGTTATAATTACTCCAACAGGAATCTCTTTTTTCTTAAACGCTTTTAAACTTTCTTTAAATGCTAATTGCATATATTCATTCATATTAACCTCATTAAAAAAAGCACACACAAATAGGGGACGATATGGCTGCTGTTTTCCAACTCTGACCAGTTTACGACATATTTGTTGTGCAAATTAATACTAACATATTATTCATAAATAAGCAATTATTTTTATATTATGTAAACTAAATATTTCCCGGGAAATAATTGGTTTACATAATATTATTTATAATTAGCCATTTTTACGATATATTTAGTTTTTTAATGTTTCACGTGAAACATAAAATAAGTGCAGTAATTTAGTTTAAATTAAAAAATAATTTAAAAAGTAATTTTATCATTTAAATTTTATAAAATTTTATACAAAATATAGTTTATTTATTTTGATTTAAAGAAAATAATTAAATTTATATTATATTTATTATGTTACCGTATGTTTCACGTGAAACATTAGAGTTATAAAAATATCATAAATAAAACACACTAACTGAATACATTAACTTAATGTATTTTTATATAAATTATACATCATATAACATTTATAAATGTTAAATAACAGAAATAAAATTAGACAATTCTATCAATGTTTCACGTGAAACATTGAAGATCATAATTATTAAAATAATTTATAAGAAATAATGTTTATTATGTAAACCAATTATTTCCCGGGAAATAATTGGTTTACATAATATAATAACTAATTATAAAAAAAGAAACTAATCAGTAGTTTCTTTAGTATCATCATTACTTATGATATCTTGTTGAGGTAACTCAGTGCTATCTTGTGATTTAGATTCTTCTTCCATAACTTTATTTACTACACTAATCGTAGCTACAAATTGATTTTCTCTTAATGAAATTAATCTTAATCCTTGAGTAACACGACCTAACACAGATATTTGTTCCACTGGAAGTTTAATTGTAATTCCTGCATTAGTCATAATAATTACATCTTTATTATCATCAACAACTTTAGCAGCAACTAAATTACCATTCTTCTCAGTTATATTTAGAGCTAAAACTCCTTTACTACCACGTTTTGTTTTTCTAAATTCACAAACATTTGTTCTTTTTCCGTAACCTTTTTCCGTTACTAACAAAATTGTTGAATCTTCATTAACAACTTCAAAACAAATACACTTTCCGCCATCTAGATTTATACCTTTTACACCAGCAGCGGTTCTACCCATTGGTCTAATTTCATTTTCATTAAATTTAACCATTTTACCTTTATCGCTACCTAATAAAACGATGTTTTCACCTGAAGTTTTTTTAACATCTAATAATTCATCATTATCAGCTAAATTAATACAAATTTTACCAGTGGCACGAATGTTTTCAAATTCAGATATTTTAGTTTTCTTAACAATACCTTTTTTCGTTACAAACATTAGGTAATTATTTTCTTCTTCTTGAGAAACTTTTAATATAGAATTAATTGTTTCATCTTTTTCAATTTGTAATAGATTAACAACAGGTAATCCTTTAGATTGTCTACTAAATTCTGGTATTTCATAGCCCTTTAAACGATATACTTTTCCTTTGTTACTAAAGAACATTATGTAGTCGTGAGTTGAAAGGTTTAATAAATGCTCTACATAATCTTCCTCATTGGTTGTTAATCCTTTAATTCCAACACCGCCACGATTTTGAACTTTAAATGTGTCATTAGTAGTTCTTTTAATATATCCTTTGTTAGTTAGAACTACCATAACATCTTCTTCAGGAATTAAAGATTCATCTTCAATATATTCAATTGCGGTCATATCTATCTTTGTACGACGGTCATCACCAAATTTATCTTTAATTTCTAGTAATTCATTCTTAATTATTTCAAGTATTTTATCACGAGAAGCTAAAATCTCTTTTAATTCTTCAATTCTCACTAATAAATCTCTTAATTCTTCTTCAATTTTTGTTCTTTCTAAACCAGTTAAACGACGTAATTTTAATTCAAGAATAGCATCAGCTTGAATATCAGATAGATTATATTTTGCTATCAATGTTTCTTTAGCAATTATATCAGTTTCAGAATCACGAATTATCTTAATAAAATCATCTAGATTATCAAGAGCAATCTTGTATCCTTCTAAAATATGAACTCTTTTTTCAGCTTTATCAAGATCAAATTGAGTTCTTCTAATAATAACTTCTTCTTGGAAATTAATATATTTACTAATTATATCTTTTAATCCTAAAGTACGAGGTACTTTGTTATCAATCATTAAAAATATGATTCCATAACTTGTTTGAAATTGTGTATGTTTATATAAATTATTAAGAACAACTTGTGGATTAGCATCTTTTTTTAAAGTAATAGTTATTTTTACACCATTTTTTAAATCAGTATGATAATCAGCAATACCATCAATTATCTTATTATGCACAAGTTCAGCAACTTTATTTTTTAAATCAGATACATTAACACCATAAGGCACTTCATCAACAATGATATAATGTTTACCATCTTTTTCTTCAATTGTGGCCTTACTTCTAATAGTTATCGTACCACGGCCAGTTTCATAAGCCTTTTTAATACCACTATTACCTAAAATAATACCACCAGTTGGAAAATCAGGACCTTTTATATATTGCATCAAACCTAAAGTATCAATATCTGGATTATCAATATAGGCAATACATCCATCAATTACTTCACCTAAATTATGTGGTGGTATATTAGTAGCCATACCTACGGCAATACCCATTGTTCCATTAACTAAAATATTTGGAAATCTAGAAGGTAGTACTTCTGGTTCTTTTTCTGACTCATCAAAGTTAGGTAAGAAATTGACAGTTTCTTTATTAATATCTTTTAATAATTCTAAAGATAATTTATCAAGACGAGCTTCTGTATAACGATATGCAGCAGCACCAGCACCGGCAATATTACCAAAGTTACCGTGACCATCAATTAGTGGATTACGATAACTAAAATCTTGAGCCATTCTAACCATTGCTTCATAGATACTTGAGTCACCGTGTGGATGGTATTTACCCATTACTTCACCAACTATTTTAGCTGATTTTTTATGGGGTTTATCCGGAGTATATCCAGATTCGTACATCGACCATAAAATTCTTCTATGAACAGGTTTTAAACCATCTCTTAAATCAGGAACCGCTCTTGAAACAATAACACTTACTGAATAATCAATAAATGACTTTTTTATTTCTGTTACAATATTATTTTCTTGTAATTTATCTTTTTCGTTATTCATAAAAACCTCCTAAATATCCAAGTTTTGAACGTATTCAGCATTTTCTTCAATGAATTTTCTTCTTGGTTCTACTTCTTCACCCATTAACATTGAAAATGCTTCATCAGCTGCAATGGCATCATCAACAGTTATTCTTCTTAAAATTCTTGTATGAATATCCATTGTTGTTTCATTTAATTCATCAGGGTCCATTTCCCCAAGACCTTTCATTCTGGCAATTTCATATTTTGTATTGGGATTAAGACTTGCTAAATAACTATCTCTTTCTTCTTCATCTAATACATATTTTCTTACTTTACCGTGAGTAATTCTAAAAAGAGGTGGTTGAGCAGCATACACGTGTCCAGTTTCCACAATTGGCTTAAAGAAACGGTAAAATAATGTTAATAATAGTACTCTAATATGTGAACCATCTACATCGGCATCGGTCATTATAATAATTTTATCATATCTAAGTTTACTTAAATCAAAGTTATCGCCAATACCAGTACCAAAAGCTGTAATAATCGTTCTTATTTCTTCATTAGATAAAGCCTTATCAATTCTTGCTTTTTCAACGTTTAAAATTTTACCACGAAGAGGAAGAATAGCTTGAGTCATTGAATCTCTACCTTTAACAGCAGAACCACCAGCACTATCTCCTTCGACGATAAATATTTCACAAATTGATGGATCTTTTTCCTTACAATCTTCTAATTTTCCACCAAAATTACTAACAATATCTAAGTCCCCTTTACGTCTTGATAATTCTCGAGCATTTTTAGCAGCAACTCTAGCTCTAGCGGCAGTCATACATTTTTCAATAATGATTCTTGCCTCATTAGGATTTTCCATTAAGAATCTTTCAAACCCTTCAGAAAATACATTATCGGCTAATTTTCTTACTTCTGAATTACCTAATCTTCCTTTTGTTTGGCCTTCAAATTGAGGATTTGGATGCTTACAAGAAATAATCATTGTAAGACCTTCCTTAACATCATCACCAGTTAATGATTCATCTTTTTCTTTTAAAATTCCTGCTTTTTTAGCGTAATTATTAATTACTCTTGTTAATGCTCTTCTTACTCCTTCTTCGTGCGTGCCACCATCGTGAGTATTAATGTTGTTAACAAATGAATAAATACTATCAGAATAACCAGAGTTATATTGCATTGCAAC